>DATENQ010000253.1:0-3050 GCA_035275005.1 Pyrinomonadaceae bacterium
TGTTTATCCGTGTAATCCGTGGCTAAATATCTTATCCAGCGCGCGGTTTGATCGGCTTCTAGTGTCCGGGCTCTTGCTTTTATGGCGCGGTCAAGGAGCTTCCACTGCGTTGGGCGATTAGAAACGACGCCGGTCTCGGGGTTGAAAGCTTTGAAAATGTGGCGCTGCTTGAAACTGGCTGCGGCGCGTCGATATTCGTCGACCTCGAAATCGTGAATCACGATCCACGGGCGTTGCGGTTGTTTGCCGGCGACCGCGCGAATCGTGGCGGATCGTTGCGTGCTGGTTTTTGAGTCGTCGATCAGAACCAGATCAAATGCTTCGAGATCAGGGACGGCGTCGGCTATTTCACGCCTGACGAGGTTGAGAGTCCAGCGCTCGTCGCTCTTCGCGGCTTCGTGAATCGTCTCTGCCCATGACGCGTCGTTCTCGACTGATTGCAGCCGTTCGAGATGAGGAAACGCAGCGCGGTTGAGAAACGTGAGCGTGCTGTAGTAGCCACAACCGAATTCAAGGACACTTTTTATTTCACGAAGTCGAGCAAGGCCGATCAGAATCGGGACGTGTGTAGCGTAGTCGTTGAGCGCCCGCGGCGCTGAAAAAAGTTTCACGCGAAGGCGCAAAGGTGCAAAGTGATGCCTGAACCCCAAAATCATCTTTGCGTCTTTCTTTGCACCTTTGCGTCTTTGCGTGAAATATTCTCCAACGGTTGCGCCTTCAAGCCGACGTTGCCGAACCACCGGTCGAGCTTTCGCCCGCCGTAAACTTCAGTCTCAGCAACTTCAAACTGAAAAGTCTGCGGCACAAACTCAATCAGGTGCCTCGCCATGTCTTTTAAATGAATCTCGATCTGGTATGTGCCCGGCATGAGCGGTAACGACTCAATCGTGAACCCCAGCTCAGCCGTTTTTCCCGCAGGCAGCGGCGCGCTCGTAACGAAGTCTTTCAGATCCAGGCCCGTCAGCCGCCGCGAATCCATCGTAAGAAACGAAACGTACAACCCCGGATCCTGTATATCTGCCTTCGGCACAAACTGAACTCTCACCTGCACCGGATCGAAAGTCTTCACCACCGCCCCTGAAACCGACGTCACTTCCACCGACGTTACCGAGAACGTGTTTGTCTCAATCGCTTGCTCCAAACTCTGGGTCGAACTGATCTGCGACAAGTATTGATCGACTGTTTGATCGATCTCGCCCTGTGCCACTACCCTTCCCCGTTCGAGGATCAACGCCTCCTTGCAGATGCTCCTGACCGCGGACATGTTGTGACTGACAAAAAGAATCGTTCGTCCATGACTTCCGATCTCGCGCATCTTCTCAAAACACTTCTTTTGAAACTGCGCATCGCCGACCGCCAGCACCTCGTCAACCAGCAACACTTCCGTCTCCATGTGTGCCGCGACGCCAAACGCCAGCCGCACATACATCCCGCTCGAATAGCGTTTTACGGGCGTGTCGATAAACTTCTCCACTTCAGCGAAGGCAACAATCTCGTCGAACTTGCGCTCGATCTCCGATTTCCTCATACCGAGTATCGCACCGTTCAGAAAAATATTCTCACGACCACTGAGCTCGGGATGAAATCCAGTGCCAACTTCCAACAAAGATCCGACGCGCCCGTGTATTTCGGCATGTCCGCGCGTCGGCTTTGTTATGCGCGAGAGAAGTTTGAGCAGCGTAGTCTTCCCCGATCCGTTGCGGCCGATGATGCCAACGACTTCGCCGGCCGCGATCTCGAACGAGACGTCGTCGAGCGCCCAGATGTAGTCGTTTCGAGAACCATTTCCGTTTCGAGCGACACTTCGCAGTCGCCGAAACGTTGCCGCGGCTGCATCGCTGATCACGTCGCGCAGGACTTTGTAATGATCGGTATATCCGCCAATGCGATAGCGCTTGCTCAGGCCGTCGCAGCGAATGGCCAGGTTAGACATCAAACAATGTCCGCAAACTGTTGCTCCATGCGACGGAAGTAGTAGAGGCCGCCGGCGAGAAGCGCGCAGACAACAATCACTGAGATTAGCAGCGGCACGCCCGGTGATTCAGGTTTGCCGAGCAGGGCCCAACGAAAACCATCGACGACGCCCACCATCGGGTTGAGTGCATAAAGCACACGCCACTTTTCCGGCACGATCGAGCTCGGATAAGCCACGGGTGTCGCAAACATCCAGAATTGGACCAGGAAACCGATCGTGTAGCGCACGTCTCTGTACTGGACGTTCAGCGCGGAGAGCCACAGACCAACGCCGAGAGCAGCCAGTACTGCCAACAGAACAAGGCCCGGCAACGCCACCATCTGCCATCCCGGAACGATGCCGTAATAAAACATCATTCCCAGCAGCAGGACGAACGCGATCGCGAAATCGATTACACCTCCCAGCACCGCTGAAATCGGCACCACGAGTCGCGGAAAATAAACTTTTGTGATCAGGTTCTGACTACCGACCAGACTATTACCCGCCTGTGTAAGTGAATACGAAAACAATTGCCACGGCAACAGCCCGCAAAAGCTGAACACCGGATAAGGAATTCCATCAGAAGGCACGCCCGCGAGCTTGCCGAAAAACAAACTGAACACCAGCATCATGAACAGCGGTTGAATAACCGCCCACGCCGCGCCGAGCACGGTCTGCTTGTAGCGAACCTTGATGTCGCGCCAGGTGAGGAAATAGAGAAGCTCGCGATAGTCCCAGAGCTCCCGAAGGCCGATAGACGGCCATGACGTAGCCGGCTCTATACGAAAACGAGGAAGGGCGAGATTTGTATTTTGCAACAGAAATTTAGCCGCAGATGAACGCGGGTGAACGCAGATCAGATTTGCGTTTATCTGCGTTCATCTGCGGCTTATGCTTCTTTCTCGTAATACTTCTGGCCGTAGTAACTCTGGTAGTAGTAATAGTCGTGAGATTGCAGGTTCACGTTGTTCAGCACCAAGCCGAAGATCTTCGCGCCGACGTCGCTCAACAACTGCTTCGAGCGGCGCACGATATGGCGCGAGCTCTTGCCGCCATGGACCACGAGTAACACGCCGTCAACCATCGTCGAGATCAG
>DATENQ010000254.1:0-5559 GCA_035275005.1 Pyrinomonadaceae bacterium
CAATACCCGCAAGTTCACGAATGGTCTTTAAGCGTTCAGCGAGAGATCGGACACAACGTTGTCGAAGTGAATTACATTGGAAAGCACGCGGTCCATCTGCTCGGTGGTTACAACATAAACCAGGCAAATATATTTGCGTCCGTTCCGGGAGTGGCCGGCGGCGCCAGTTTCGTCGATGAGTTTAATAAGATCAGAGCGAGCTCGTCTTACAATAGCCCGCTGATCAATCTGCTCATGGCAGGCAATGCCGCTACCAACGCCGGCACTTCAAGGTTCCGCGCCATTAACACAACCAACATCACACAGGGCAGTGTGGGAGCCGCGGCTCTGACTCTTTCTCAAAGAACCTGTACATCGGCTGATGATGTTCCGGCCGGGATTTGTACGAATGCACAGGTTGGTCGCCGGCTGCTCGACATAAATGGTTTTCCGTTCCTGCTGCAGCCGTTCCCGCAGTTTACGGGTGGTCTCAACGTTTTCGATAGCAACGATTACTCGAATTACGCCGGGCTCCAGTTCATCTTCAAGCGCCGGGTACATGCCGGTTTGGGATTCCAGTTTGCCTATACGCTCTCCAAGTCGAAAGACAATCGCTCGTGGGATCCGGCGCTGAGCGGTGTTTCGGCCGGATCGGTACAGGCAGCATCGAGCACTCCGTTTGACCTGCGAGATCGTGCTTTGAACTACACCTGGTCCGACTTCGATCGACGCCACGTGTTCCAGGGCACTTACACGTATGAGTTGCCGTTTGGAAAAGACAAGAAGTTCCTTTCGGGAATTCCGACTGTTGTGGACCACATCATCGGCGGCTGGCAGATGGCGGGTACTGTGATCTGGATGTCGGGCAGGCCGTTCACGGTCTACTCGGGCATCAACAGTCTCAGCAGCGTCGTGCAGTCAACCGCTGATTGCAATGGTTGCACGCGCAACAGCGGTAGTTTGGTGTTGGAGAGTGGCAGGAACTTCTGGTTCGACGCCACGACGCGCAGCCAGTTCGCGGCGCCGGTGCCGGGCTCGATTGGAAATACCGGGCGCAACTTCTTTCTCGCGCCTAACTACTTCCAGTGGGATTCATCGCTCTCGAAGAAATTCAAAATCACCGAGCGCGTGAGTTTCGATCTGCGACTCGATGCGCGCAACGTGCTGAACAACCCGTCGTTTGATAACCCGACCGCGGTTATCACCTCGGGGATCTTCGGTCGCATCAACGACAGCGTCACGAACAACGCGCGTCGCATCCAACTCTCCGGCAAGCTCAGTTTTTAGCCACAAAGAGAATTAGCCACAAAAAGGCACAAAAGGCACATAAAGGTAAATGAGCGAAGGCGCCCAATCCCCAAAGGATCGGGCGCCTTAACTTTCTTGCTAAAAATTTTTTGTGCCTTTTTGTGGCTAATCCTTTTAGAACTGCACCTTCAGCGCAAACTGGATCACCCTCGCCGCTTCACCCGTTTGCACGATCGTCTGTGTCGAAGGCGGAGCCACCGCGGCACAGCACGATGACGCAAACACGCTCGACCGAATGCTGGGCGAGCCGGTTGAAGCATCACGCGGGTTATCGAAGTTCGTGTGGTTGAAAGCATTGAACATCTCCGTCCGGAATTGAATCCTGACGCGCTCGTTTACCGGGAACGTCTTGATAAACCCGAAGTCAACGTTCCAATAACTCGGCGCGACGAAAATGTTGCGGCCCGCTCCGTTCTGTCCCGGCGCGGGAATGCAAAACGGCTGCGACAGATCGACACCACACGTCAGCGCCGTCACAGGCTTGAACAGCACTGGACCAGCGAGCGGTGAGCCGGGAAGTTCCTGAAGTTCCGCCTTCACCGGACCCTGTACCCCAGCGCGTCCTTCGTGACTGCCATTCGAAGTAAACGCTCCGCTCCGAACCGCAAAAGGTTCACCCGACATGTGCGTGTAGATCGTATTGATGGTCCAGCCGCCGAGCACCTGGTTAACAACTCCCGACGCGTTACTCAGAAATCGCCTGCCTTTGCCAACTGGCACTTCCCACACCGAAGCTCCCGTAAACACGTGCGTGCGATCGAAGTCGGATCGCGCGCGCTCTTCGCGGAAGTCGCGAATGTCTGTCGGCGTGCGTGAGTTGGTGGTCGAAAGACCACCGCCGGACGAAGCGCCGACCGGATCGACCGATTGATTGTCGATCGATTTACCAAACGTGTAAGCCATGCTCAGACCAAGACCAGTACTGAACCTGCGCCGCAAAGTGAATTGCCCTGCGTGATAGTTTGAGTCACCACTGTTATCGAGATAAGTGATCAACGCAAACTGTTGATTCGGTCTTAGCTTGAGTCCCAGCGTGTTGTCTTCAATGCGTCGCGCAAAACTGCCGGCGCCATTGATATCCAGCTCGCTGACTGTCGTCGCTGAGTTCAGAAAACCTGCCGCTGCGGTGGCGCTCAATCCGCCCTGAGTTTGCAATTGCGATAACAACGGCGGCGCCACTCCGGTCACGCCCGTCGGACAACCCGTGCCCGCAGGTGCACAACCCCTGGCGCGGTTCTGCTGCATGATCAGAAACGACGGCAGAATCTTGTCAGGATTGACTTGGTTGATGTCGTACGCCATGAACAGATACTGCCCGCGACGTCCGATGTAAGCAGCCTGGGCCACCAGTCCCCACGGCAATTCACGCTGCAAGCTGAAGTTCCACTCGTGCACAGTGGGCAACTGCATCTCGGGCGCGAATACCGTGATCGGAGGCGAGTTTGTTCGTAGTTGTTGCGGTGGCGTCAACAGCGACGACGGTTTTACCGAAGGTGCGGGCAGTTGCGTCGGGAAACCACCCGCGACGGTCTTGTTGATGTCTGGGGAGTTTACACAACCGGCAGTGATCGAATTGAAAGCGCCAGCTGTTGCCGAGTATGAAGTCGTGCAACTCTGGACCAATCCGGGAATCCTGCCGGCCGCCGCGGTTACCTGGAATGAAGAAATCGTATCAAAAGCCACGCCGTAGCCGAGGCGAATCACGCTCTTGCCTTCTTCGCCGAAGAGACTACGCATGAATCCTGATTTGAAATCCGGACTGTAAGCCAGACCAAAGCGTGGTCCAATGGCCCACCTGAAATCGCCTTCGTACCAGTGGTCCGCCTTAACGAAACTCACTGCGCCGGGCTGATTCACCACCGGCGTCGCGGGCAGTGGCGTGCCTGCGATCGGCGTTGCGGCGACAAAGACGTTGTCCGACGGCGAGGTATTGGCCGGGGGATTGATCTCCCAGCGCGCGCCGTAGTTCAAAGTCAGGTTTGGACGCACTTTCCACTCGTCCTGGAAGAACAGGTTGTATTGATCGAGATTGTGTTTCTCGGCATACAACGTGATCTCATCTCCGTTTTTGAACGGCAGGAAGACGTCGTCTTTAAGATTGGAGATGAACACCTGGTTCATCGAGGCCGGCAAACCGTAAATGTTATTGATCAGGCTGCCGAGTAGTGTCTGGTCGGTCGAGTTGATGCCAGAGGCTACGCGGAATCCTGAATTGCCGGTGGTGCCTAAGAACACCGGCCGCGTGGTGGCTGAGAACGTCACCGCCGGCGTGACGTTGATGCCGCCCGGCTGTCCGCGCTGGTCCACGTGGCGGTAGAAACGGAAATTCAACCCCATGCGAAACACATGCGCGCCGCTGACGATACTCAGGTTGTCGAGCACCTGCGGCGTCGTCACCCAGCGCGCGGTGCGCGGCGTATTGATATACGGCTCGCTAATGCTGTTGAAGTCGTATGGCGGCACGTCAGGCCACGTAGGATTGGCTTCGCCCTGTGTGAACAGGAAACCAAATCGTCCAAAGCCAGCGGTGAACTCATTAACGATGCGCGGCGAGAGCACGCGGCGCCAGCCAATAGCGAGGTTTGAAGTGCGCCGGAATACTTCACCCAGCGGCGGATTGTCAGGATAGACCTGAGGTCTGCCGTTCAGTGGATCGCCTTTCAAGGTGTTGTAATCAGACCAGAGATAGCGCACGAAGATGCTGTTGTTGTCGTTGAAGTTGTGATCGACACGAGCGCTGATCGCCGGACCTCTAATCGCGGTGGGCGGGTTCCAGAGGAAGGTCGCCGTGTTCAGGCCGTCGCCCGCAGCGGCGAAGTTGTTCGGTGACGGATAAGCCGTGAGCAGACCCGAGACTACCGAATCGGTAGGCCTCCCCACCGTGTTGTTGAGTGGGTCTTTGATGTTGTAAGTGCGCACACAACCAACCGCAGTGCTCGTTGCGCAAAGCGGAGCACGGAGCGCGCCGGTGTTCGGATCGACGAGCAGCGTCGAGTTGCGAGTGATGGTCGTGCCGCCGATCACGAGTGGGTTGGCCGGGTCGGGTACGAAGTAACGAAAGATCCCGTTGCGTGCTTCGTTGGTGTAGACGACAGGGAAGCCAAATGTTTGATCGATGGGTTGAGTGAAGTCCACTCGATTGTTTTGATAGCTGCCGAAGAAGAAGGTCTTGTCTTTCTTGATTGGCCCGCCCATCTCAAATCCAAACTGGCCCAGGCGGATCAGCGGCTTTGGAGCGTTTTGCGCATTGGCATACCACTCGTTCGCATTCAGCGCTTCGTTCCGAAGGAAGTAGAAACCGGTACCGTGGTACTCGCTGGTGCCACTGCGCGTAGCGATCGAGATGGAAGCACCGCTGTTTCGGCCCTCTTCCGCGGTCGCATTGTTCGTCGTTACCTTGAACTCCTGCACGTTGTCCGGGTTGATGCGATAAAGATTCGAGACCGGGTTGGGAACGCTCGACTCATTGGCCTCGATCCCGTCGATGGTTACGTTGTAGGCGCGGTCACGCGAACCGTTTACGTGTACACCGGAGCCGGCGCCTCCGAACGAACGTTGTACGACTCCGGGCTCGAGCAGCAACAGCGTCAGCGGATTCCGGCCGTTGAGCGGCAGCGTTTCGATAGCTTTTTGTTCGACCACGTTACCGAGCGTGGCGTTTGCCGTTTGCAGTTGTTCCGGACCGCCCTGGACCGTTACGGTTTCAGTGACCTGTCCGATCTCCAACACCACATCGACATTCAACGGGTTATTAACTTCAAGATGGTTTCCGGTCGTCACAAATTTCTTGAAGCCGTTTTGTTCGACGGCGACGGTGTAATTGCCCACAGGCAGCGCTTCAAAAGCATAGAGGCCTGCCTCCGTCGTGATCTGTGTTTGCGAGACGTTGGTGGCTTCGTTTGTGATGGTGACACTGGCGCCCGCGATTGATGCCTGCTTTGCATCGAGCACGCGGCCGGTGATTCGAGATGTGCTGGTTTGTGCGATTGCACTGGCAGTGAGCAACGTAGCTACAACTATGTGTAGTAGGAAGCGACGCAGCATGGAGAGACCTCCTTTGTTGTAGACGGCAAGAAAACTATTGATGCGAACCGCTTGAAGCGCGGCGGGAGGACGAACTACTTTGCGATGGCGGCAGTATATTCCCTTTCTTTAGCGCGTCAAGGTTTTCTCCGAGGCCAGAAAATAGAACAAGTCAGGAAGAGGGGCTTGCCCCCGCTGCTGGATGAGTTGGAAGAGCGGGGGCAAGCCCCTCTTCCTGACTTGTTCTAG
>DATENQ010000255.1:0-3744 GCA_035275005.1 Pyrinomonadaceae bacterium
GGGAAATTATCGATGAAGCGGTTAAGGCGCAGCCGAAATGGTACCAGGTACGTCGCCGCAAACAATTCCTCGCCAAGCGCGCGCTGACGCTGCCGACGTAATTCGCAGAACATCTCTCACGCAAAGACGCAAAGATGCAAAGCGCTGCCGCGTTTCTAAGTCATCCCTTTGCGCTCTTTGCGTCTTTGGTCTTTGCGTGAGAATCTTTCTTGAATTTCCTCACGCATTAAACATTTCTTCAAATCACAGGATATTGGAAGCACTGAAGGATCTCGGAGCCAGGAAACTCCGCTAGCCAGGGGTTTGCTCCGCTTGCTCATGGTTGTCGAGGTGAAATCTGTGTCTGATTCTCGACGACGCGCGTTCAAACGCCGCGTTGTTCGACTTGGTTTTGCAATGTTCATCATCACGTTGGCGATTGGCGCCGACGCTCTCAGCCGTTCTTACCAGTACTATTCGCAAATCATCGATGCTCGGCTAGCCAGTGGTTATTTGACCAGCAGGCCTGGTCTTTACGCGGCGCCGCGTGTGCTTCAAGCGGGGCGGAAGCTGTCTCGCGAGAAGCTGGTGGCGGCTTTGCGTCGCGCGGGTTACCTGGAGTCAAAAGCGAGTGGTGTCTGGAGCGGAAGTTTTTCTATTACCGATTCCACTATCGAGATCCGGCCGGGTCGAAAAAAGCCCGCGCTGGTCCAGGTGAGCTATGCGGGAGACGAGATTGTCGAGCTGCGTGGCGACGGCATTCTGCTCGAATCGTTTACTCTTGAGCCCGAGATCCTATCGAATGATCTCTCTTCGAAGAGTGGTAAACGCGAGCTACTCAGTTACGGTGACATACCGCCGGTGATGGTCCACGCGATTCTCGCCATCGAAGATCGCCGGTTCTTCGAGCACTCGGGCATTGACCTGAATGGCCTGGCGCGCGCGGTGTTGAGAAACGCCGGCGATGAGCGGTTGGGTCAAGGTGGCTCGACTATCACTCAGCAACTCGTCAAGAACACTTATCTCTCACCCGAAAAAACTCTGGAACGAAAGTACGCGGAGGCGATGTTGTCTGTGGCGCTGGAACGCCGGCTCTCGAAGAACGACATCTTTGCGCTCTACTGCAACGAGATCTATCTGGGCCAACGTGGGGCTGTCGCGGTTCGCGGCATTAAAGAAGCGGGAAGAGTCTTCTTCGGAAAAGAACTTCGTGACCTTAGTCTCGCGGAAGCAGCCACGCTGGCGGGAATGATCCAGAGCCCTGCGCACTACTCGCCTATCCGGCATTCAGAAGCGGCTCGCACCAGAAGAAACGTCGTCCTCGCCGCGATGGAACAAAACGGCTGGATCACACGCGAGCAAAACACTGCAGCCAGTGCCGAAGAGGTCGTGATTGCTTCTGTCTCCGAAGCGGATAACTCGCTGGCGCCTTACTTCGTCGATTATGTGAATCGACTGGCAGAGTCGGGAACGAGCCAGCGAATCTACACAACCATCGATCTCGAGTTGCAACAGGCTGCGGAACAAGCACTGAAGCAACAACTGGATCGGATCGATGCTGTTTACGCTTCTCGAGGTCTCAAACCACAGGCCGCGCTCGTCGCCTTGGATCCGCACACGGGCGACGTGCTCGCGATGGTTGGTGGACGCAACTACGCCGAGTCGCAACTCAATCGCGCCACGGATGCTTTGCGCCAGCCGGGCTCGACTTTCAAGCCGTTTGTTTACGCGGCTGCCCTGGAAGACGGGATGTCGCCGGTGCAGTTGTTTATGGATGCGCCGCGGGATTTCGTGTACGACCGTAATCGCACTTATCGCCCGGCAAATTATGGTGGGGGCTATTCGATGGGCGAAGTGACGATGCGCACCGGTCTCATCAGATCGCTGAACGTCGTCACAGTCGATATTGCGTTGCAGACCGGACTCGCGCGCACAGCAAACCTGGCCGCGAGATTTGGTTTGCCAAAACCGGAGCGATATCCCGCGCTTGCCTTGGGAACGGAGGAAGTGACGCCACTTCAGTTGGCCGCGGCTTATGCTGCATTTGTGAATGAAGGCCGGCGCGTGAACCCGAAAGCGATCGTGAGCATCGGGGAACCACCTGCGGCGCATGCCGTGCCGATCGACGTGGACCAGGTAGTCAGTCCAACAACGGCGTACATGATCACAAACATGCTTACAGGCGTGATCGAGCGTGGCACTGCGCGGAAAGCTCGTGGCGCAGTGCGCGGAACTGCGATCGCCGGAAAGACCGGAACGTCACGCGATGGCTGGTTTGTCGGTTACTCGCCGAATCTGGTTTGCGTGGTGTGGATCGGTTTCGACGACAACAAGCAACTCGGTCTTACAGGTGCTGAAGCGGCTTTGCCGGCGTGGGTTGATTTTATGAACGAGGCAGTTGCGTTGCGACCTGATTTAGGTGGCGAGAACTTCGAGTGTCCGGAAGGAATTAAGTTTGTAGAGATTGACTCGATGACGGGGTTACTTTCGACAGTGACGTGTCCGGTGCGCGAGTTGATAGCGATTACCGATCGATTGGCGCCAAACCTCGAGTGCTACCTGCATGGGAACCTGCCGGTTCAGACCAGTCCACCGTATGCGGAAGAGGTTGAATCAACCAGAGAAGAGGTGGCAGTGACCAGGAGCACTACTCGCGATCTATTTGTTCCTGGTCGCACGCGAGTCAACGTCGATTTAAACGGCCGTAGATCGTTAGTCAACGACATGCGTTAATCACCGTTCCAATACCACTTGCGCGATGGCGTGCTCGCTTGTGTGTGAGATCGATAGATGAGTTGCCGTCGCGCGAAACTCCTTGAAAAGAGTCAGCACTTGTCCACTGAAGATTAGGTAAGGCGCGCCGCTCTCCCGCGTCGCGACTTCCACGTCCTGCCAGCTAATCCCACCTCGCCAGCCGGTTTGCAATGCTTTCAGCGCCGCTTCTTTTGCCGCGAAGCGCGCTGCATAATGCTGTGCAGCCACGGCGCCGCGCGCGTCGCAGTATTCGCGCTCGGCTTGTGTGAAGACACGCTCGGCAAACCGCGGCGTGCGCAAGAGCACTTCGCGAATCCGCGCAACTTCGATAATGTCTATACCAATGGCAACAATCATCGGCGACGACCAACTAAGCGAAGCAGGATTTTACTGGCGCGACAGCGACGGCGTGCGCGCGCTCGTGTGCGCCCCACTCGAACAAGACGGCTTTGTAAACGGTTTTTCAACGCGAATTGGCGGTGTCAGCGAGATGCCCGCTAATGCGCTCAGTCTGGCGGGCTTCAACGAAGACTCGGCCGAGAACATTCTGGAGAATCGTCGCCGCTTTCTCAAGCTTTTTCCGGGCAGCTGGGAATTGGCGGGCTGCTGGCAGGTGCACGGCGCGGATGTGCGCGTGGTCCAAACAGCGCAAGAGGCGAAGCCAGCCGAGAACCAACTTGGCGAAACGATCTTCTGCGATGTGATAGTCAGCAACGCGGAAGGAGTGTTGGCGGCTGTGAAGACTGCCGACTGTGTTCCGATCCTGCTTGGTGATCCGGTGAGCAGCGCGTTTGCGGCGGTACACGCGGGTTGGCGCGGCACGCTTGCGGGCGCGGTCGTCGTGGGCGTCGAGCGCCTCGCGAAAGAATACGATGCGAAGCCGGAAGATTTACGCGTCGCGCTTGGTGCTTCGGCTGGTCCTTGTTGTTACGAAGTCGGCAGCGAGGTGATTGAGGCTTTTACAAAGCGGTTTGCGGACGGTGAAAAGCTATTCACAGAAACTCGTCCGGG
>DATENQ010000256.1:0-2694 GCA_035275005.1 Pyrinomonadaceae bacterium
TGCTAACTTGACGATCCCGCACGCGGAACCCTATCATGTCATGTTTGAAAATGCGGCGCGGTGCCGCCTATAGAGAGAGTGACGAAATGAAACCAGGAATTCATCCAGAATACGTTGAAATCACGGTTACCTGCGCGTGTGGCGAGACCTTCAAGACTCGCTCCACCAAGAAAGGTGACCTGCACGTCGAAATCTGTTCGGCTTGCCATCCATTCTTTACCGGAAAACAAAAACTTGTCGATACCGCAGGACGTGTCGATCGCTTCAACAAGCGCTACGGCAAGAAACCAGCCGCGGAAAGCGCAACCACTCCACAGCATTAGCCAAATCAGCTTCCAGGCGCCGGCGTCAGTCAGTAGCTCGCTTTTAAGTGAACTACAACAAACGCCGGCATTTTTGTAACCTCAGATCTTTCGAATATGAGCACACCAGAACGAGATCTAATCGTCGGCGGCCAGGCCGTTATCGAAGGCGTGATGATGCGCACGCCCAACGCGTACGCGATCGCCGTGCGCAAAGCTGACGGCACCATCGTGAACACGGCGGCGCGGATGCCTAAGTGGAGCGACAAGGTTCCTTTGCTGAAACTGCCCGTATTGCGCGGCGGAGCGGTGCTGGTGCAGTCGATGGGTCTGGGCATCAAGGCCTTGAACTATTCGGCGAACGAAGCTTTTGCGGAAGCTGAAGAGGCGGAGACGAAACACGTAAAAGTAGCGCTATCGCCGGCGGTGATTGAAGGTGAAGGAGACTTTGCAGGTTTGACTGGCGCGGTGCCCGGTCTCATTCCCGTTCCGACGCAGAAGCGGTCGAAGGACGAACTCAAGAAAGGCACGACTGCCGCTGCGGCGGGTTCGATCATCTTTGCGTTGATCTTCAACGTGCTGCTTTTCGTTGCGGCTCCACTGCTGCTCACCAACGCGCTCTTTATCGCGGCCGGTTGGGCAACAACTCCCGCAACTGCGAGCGCTCCGGCTGTACCGGGTGAGACTTCCGCTACGTCTACCGAGCCGGCCGAAAACGCGTGGTACTCAGATGCGTGGACCACTGTCCGCACCTACTTGCACCCAGTGCGTCCGTCAGTCGCCTTCAACCTGATCGACGGGCTGATTCGCATGTCGTTCTTTTTGATCATGATCTTCAGCTTCTCGCTCTTGAAGGACATACGCCGTGTGTTTCAGTACCACGGCGCCGAACACAAAACGGTCTTCACGTGGGAAGCAGGCTTGCCGTTGACAGTCGATAACGCGCGGCCACAGCCACGCCAGCATCCACGCTGCGGCACGAGCTTCCTGATGGTCGTAATGCTCGTCGCGATCGTGCTCTTTTCGGTAATTAAGTTTGACTCGCTGTTATTGAATTTCCTGATTCGCATCGCGCTGATGCCCCTCGTTGCCGGACTCTCTTACGAGATCATTCGCTTGTCGGCGAAGAAAGAGAGCAGTTGGTTCTTCAAGTTGATGACGCGGCCGGGTGTGTGGCTGCAAAACATCACCACGCAGGAACCCGACGACAAACAGCTCGAAGTCGCGATTGAAGCGTTGAAGGAATCGTTAAAGCTGGAGCCGCAAACCGGAGAACCGCTGCCGGCGCCGCTATCGTGAGGACGTCATGTTAGACAAACTCGATCAAATCGTAAGCAGGTACGACGAGCTGACTCAGGAGATGTCGTCTCCCGAGCTGCTGTCGAACCCGTCTGCGTATGCAAAAGTCGCGAAACAGCATCGTACGCTCGGTGAAGTCGTGCAAAAGTACCAGGCCTGGAAAGGCTTGAAGAAGGAACTGTCGGACGCACGCGAGTTATACGACACTTCCGACGACGATGATATGCGCGAGATGGCTCGCCTCGAGCTCGACTCACTGCAAGCAAAGATCGACGAAACCGATCGCGATCTCAAACTCCTGCTCGTCCCCAGCGATCCAAACGACGAGAAGAACGTGATTCTCGAAATTCGCGCAGGCACAGGGGGCGACGAAGCGACGCTATTTGCCGCCGAGATGGTGCGCATGTATTCGCGTTACGCTGAAAAGCAGCGCTGGCGTTTCGAAGTGCTCGAAGCTTCTGAGTCCGGCATCGGTGGGCTCAAGGAAGCGATCGTGTTGATTGAAGGTGACAAGGTCTATTCCAAGTTGAAACACGAGTCGGGCGTTCATCGTGTGCAACGTGTGCCGCAGACTGAAGCGAGCGGCCGGATTCATACATCAGCGATCACGGTAGCGGTGTTGCCGGAAGCTGAAGAAGTCGACATCAAGATCGATCAAAAAGACTTGCGTGTCGATCGGTTCTGCTCGTCTGGTCCAGGTGGACAGTCAGTCAACACCACTTATTCGGCGGTGCGCATCACCCATATTCCAACGGGCATGGTCGTTTCGATGCAGGACGAGAAGTCGCAGATCAAGAACCGTGAGAAAGCCATGCGCGTTCTGCGTGCGCGTTTGCAGGAAATGGAAGAGCAGAAGCAACACGACGCGCAGGCGAGCGAACGCCGCTCGATGGTCGGTTCCGGCGATCGCTCCGAAAAGATTCGCACCTACAACTTCAAAGAGAACCGCGTAAGCGATCACCGCATCGGCTTGACGATTCACCAGCTCGATCTCGTGATGGAGGGAAACCTCGACCCCTTCATCGACGCACTGGTGGCGCATTACCAGGCGGAGAAGTTAAAGACTGAAGCAGTGGCAGCCTAGCTCCGCGCG
>DATENQ010000257.1:0-23051 GCA_035275005.1 Pyrinomonadaceae bacterium
ATAGAACAAACGTTAAATAGAACAAGTCAGGAAGAGGGGCTCGCCCCCGCTGTTCGAAGAGCGGGGGCAAGCCCCTCTTCCTGACTTGTTCTTTCTTCTTTGTCTTGTGGTGGTAACATACGGACTACACGGCAGGTTGAAAGCGCCTGCCGTTTTCATGTCATGGATATCCAGCCAAATCAATCGTTAAGCCTGGCGATTGCGTTGTGGTTGCCGGTGGGCGCTCTTGCCTCTTCGCGTGGTCAGTTGCTCGCGACGATCATAGTCGGGCTGATCGCGCTCCCGCTGGCGATGCCGACCTTCTTCGAGATTCCGCCGGCACTGTTGCTGCTCGCGGCCGGAGCGCCGACTGGCGCGGCGGTAGCACTAATGATCGCCGGACCAGCTATCAATCTGCCTTCGCTCTTTACGATTGCAAGATCGACGAACGCTAAAGTTGCCGGGGCGGTGGCGTTCTCGATCTTCCTGCTTGCAGTATTGGCAGGTGTCGTCGTCAACGTATTGTAGGGAGGCAGTTCGATTTCAAGCTCACAGTTTTATCTCGAGGCCCTGCATGACGCGCGGCGCCACACGCTCTCCCTCGTCGCCGATTTGAATGACGAACAATTAATGGGGCCGCCTCTGCAGATCGTTAATCCGTTACTCTGGGAAATCGGACACATGGCCTGGTTTCAGGAGTACTGGGTGCTGCGACATTTGAATGGCCGCGCGCCGATCCTCGCAAATGGCGACGCTCTCTACGATTCCGCGGGGGTCGCGCACGATACTCGTTGGGATTTGCCTCTGCCTTCGCGCACGCAAACGCTGGAGTTCATGCAGGAAGTGCTGAATCTCATCACCGATCGCTATCTGAATCAGGAAGAAATCGATCCTCAATCGGAGTACTTCCTTTCCCTCGCGCTCTTTCATGAAGACATGCATGACGAAGCGCTCGGCTACACGCGGCAGACGCTCGGCTATTCGAAGCCTCGATTTGATGACGCTGATAATCCAACCTTGAAAGTAACGTTAACGGACGAGAATTTCAGTGATGTCGAAATGTCCGGCGGTAGATTTCTTCTCGGCAGTTTGCCGGATCGGACCTTCGTCTTCGACAACGAAATGGATGCACACGAGATAACGGTTGAGCCGTTCGCAATTGCGCGAACAGCCGTGACCAACGGGGAGGTCGCGGCCTTCGTCGATGATCGAGGATACGAACGAGAGGAATTCTGGAGTGACGATGGATGGCTTTGGCGGCAGAGCGCGGGAGCGACACATCCCGTTTACTGGCAACGCGCAGGCGATCAGTGGTTCCGTCGCGAATTTGATGGTTTCGTGCCGCTCGATCCATTTTTACCGGTTCTGCACGTCAATTGGTTTGAAGCGACGGCGTTTTGTCGTTGGGCCCAGCGCCGCTTACCCACGGAAGCAGAGTGGGAAATGGCCGCGAGCATCGATAGCAATAAACAGAAGCGAAGATATCCGTGGGGTAATGAGACGGCGACCGCAGCCACGGCAAATCTCGATTGGCGCACCGGCGGCTGTATCGATGTTCGCGCGCTGTGCGAAGGTGACAGTGCTTTCGGTTGCCGTCAAATGATCGGCAATGTCTGGGAATGGACGGCGAGCACTTTTAATCCTTATCCCGGATTTGAAGCCGGTCCTTACAAGGAATATTCAGAACCATGGTTTGGCGATCACAAGGTTTTGCGAGGAGGTTGTTGGACAACTCGGTCGCGGATGATTCACAACGCTTATCGAAATTTCTACAAGCCTGATCGCCGCGACGTCTGGGCTGGATTTCGCACCTGCGCTTTGTAGCCTTTCTTGATGAAAATCCAAATCGTCACGCCGGCGCCCGCGGAATCAACGTACGGAAATCGCATCACCGCCGAACGATGGGCCAGAGTGCTCCGGCAGCTTGGACATCGTGTTTCAATTTCGGAGCGTTACGACCGAGAGCCGGCCGACGTGTTAGTTGCGCTTCACGCGCGCCGCAGCCATTCATCGATCGCGCGATTTCATCGCCTGTATCCTGATTCCCCGATTGTGCTGGCGCTGACAGGAACCGACGTCTATCGCGACATTCACAAGAGTCCGCGTGCGCGCGAGTCGCTTGCGCTCGCCGACAGAATCGTCGTGCTGCAACCCCACGCGTTGCGCGAGCTCACGCCCACGCAGCGAAAGAAAGCAGTCGTAATTTATCAATCTGTAGAGTTCTCTCCGGCTTTGAAACACTCACGGGCGAGTAATCATTTCGACGTTTGTGTCGCCGGTCACTTGCGACCTGTCAAAGATCCGTTTCGAGCAGCGTTGGCGGCGCGAATGCTACCGGAGTCGTCGCGGATTCGCGTCATTCAAGTCGGAGCCGCGATGTCGAAGCAGATGGAGAGGCGGCCCCACGCTGAGATGCGGACGAATCCTCGCTACCTCTGGCATGGCGCACTGTCGCGCAAGCGCACGTTGAGTTTGCTGGCAGCAAGCAAGGCTTGCGTGATTTCTTCGCTTATGGAAGGCGGGGCAAATGTTCTATCCGAAGCGATAGTAATCGGCACGCCAGTTTTGGCTTCGCGTATTCCAGGCAATGTTGGCATCCTTGGCAAAAACTATCCCGGCTTGTTTCGCGCCGGCGATACTCAGAGACTGGTAGAGCTTATGCTGCGCGCCGAAACTGATCGCGAGTTCATGGACAACCTTCGACATCATATCCGGGAGTTAGCAGCACTCTTCGACCCCAAACACGAACGGACCGCATGGTCAGACCTACTGGATCAACTCGCAGTTGGATCGGGTCAGTACAGGGAGCGGTAGCGACCTGGTCCCAACTCGTCAGAGGTCCAAAATCCTCCGCGTATATTGCATGCGCTCACTGACCAGGTCGCTACCGCTCTCTGTACTGACCCGATCCAAGTGCGAGTCGTACTTTTGAGGGAAAAGCGAGATCGTGAAGCGCGCCATAAAGTAACGAGAGCGGAGGCGTTGAACGCCTCCGCTCTCGATTTGCGTCGATCTAAACCGCGTTACTGCAGTGACACGTCGTCAACTCTGAAGTTTGTTGGCAACGTGATGTCGTTGGTGCCGCGGAATTGAATCCGTACTGTCTGTCCGGCGAACGAGTTGAGATTGAATGGTCCTCTCAGGACGTACACTCCCGCCGTGCCGCTGTTCTGATTACTAAACGTCGCAAGCGTCGCAAGCAACGTCCCCGTCGTACTTCGTACTTCAATGAAGAGACGATCGAAAACTGACGCTCCAGCTGCCTCACTGGTTGTGATGTTTAGCCAGAACGACAGATTCGTACAACCGTTGGTCGGAACAGTCACCGTTTGGAACAGAGTCCCACTGGAACTATTCACTCCGTTAAGGATCATGTAGGCAGTTCCGCTGTGTGGGAACGATCCCGTACTGCGGGTTACCTGGCCACTTATTGTCCACGGCGTCGTACCGGTTTCGAATCCCGGGTTAACGATCGCGTTTGTACAGCCGCCTCCAGTGCCGGCCTGCGTCACACTGTGCGTCAAACCCGCAATCGTCAATGAACCACTTCTTGAAGTGGACACAGTGTTTGCGGCAACAGAGTAGGTCACGCTGCCGCTACCAGAACCACTTGCGCCGGACGTAACGGTGATGAACGAGTTATTGCTCGCGGCGGTCCAATTGCAACCGGCTGACGTAGTCACCGTCACGGTACCTGTTCCGCCCGCAGCCGCAAAGCTCGCGCTGGTTGGATTGATTGAGAAGGAACACGTTCCTCCGCAATCCGCGGGTACGTCAGTCGCGGCAACGTGAGTTGTGCCATCGTTACCTACCGCCGACACGCCCATGCCGTGACGTGCAAACACGGTCCAGATTGCGCAGCGATTTGCTCCGCCATTCAGGTTCTGATCGGCCTGAATGATGCCGTCGCGTGCGTTTAGGTATGACGGGCGAGTTGGTGTGAACTTCATCCCGTTGAGCACAATAAGGTCTGTTATTGTGGCGCCAAGCTGCGTTCGCAGATCCCAAAGAGTTGCGGCCCAGATTTCGCCGTCGTTGTGAACTGAGGAGCCTGTGAAGTCTGCGTAAGAGTCGTGCACGGCTGCGGCGGGAACAGTATAAGCAGCACGCCGAATGCCGGCCGGATTATTGGTGACGTATTCGCCAACAGCGCCATCGTTGTTGATGGTGGTGGCCCAGTAGTCAGACCAACCTTCACCCATTGCGCCCGACTGTATACCGCTCAAGGCGGTACTGCCGTTGCCAATCAGCCGGTTTGAGATGCCGTGTCCGTATTCATGGAACACCACATCGCCATCAACCGAACTATCGCGATCAGGATTGGGCGAAGTGAACAAATACTGTTGCATGCGCGGGCGCTGACCGTCTGGCGGTGTCGCGAAGTTTGCATTGTTTGTTCCCGAGCCATCCTGGGCTTCCGCTCGAACTGAGTCGTTTCCGACACCGCCACGGCCGAAGTTGTTTACCTGGAAGTTGCGCGCTGTCTCGGTAAAACCAAGGTTGTACGAGAAGTCGTGCATGATGTTGTTGTAGTAAAAAAGATTTGTCACAACAGCTGCTTGCTGTGTTCTTGGATCGACTGTAGTGGAGAAAGGAAATGTGAAATCCTGGTTCGCTGCTGATGCGTGACCAACCGAGAGCCCGGCGCCGTTGTTATTGTCCGGGGCGTTGTTGGCGTCTGTATCAAGGTAGGCCTCGACGTTGTTGCCGGTTGTCACGGTCGAAGTTCCCATCCAGCCGGCGGACGTGTTGATGACAGTGTCTCCGACGAATGAAACGAGTTGGCGCGCACCTTTGTCAGGAGCTTCGGTGTAAACCGTGCCTTGCGCTTCAAACAAATAAAGGTTGTGACGAAGCAGAAGTTCTCCGGTGTAAGCGTCGAGTAGTATTTCATACCACTCGTCCGGGCCGACGTCCACATAGACGTGCCAGGCCAAACGACTCTCACCGCCGACTCTCACGACATTCTGTTCTGAGAGTACGTCCTCGAGATTTAGATCGATCGGATTGGCGAAGCGAGACATTTCCGTCGCCGACGCTCGGGAATAATTCTCCACAAACGACGGGAAGACATTTCTGCCCGCATGTTCAAACGCTTTAGCGATCGCTTTTGCTTCGTTCATCGCTCCCTTGCGTTTGAGGGGTGGACCATCGGCCAGAAATCCCTGACGTACATTGAGTACTTCGCCGTTCTTATTAACGACGACTTTAACCTCTCCTTCAAATACCTTTAAACCATCAACCGTCTGCGTGTAGTTGAGGAAAGCAGTTCCACGGTCGTTATCTTCGTTTTCCAGCTTTAACTCGTCGACATTGGCGCTGGAGAGGGCGAAGACTGCGTTATTCCGCTTGAGAAATTTGCGGGCGATGTTATCGGCGGTATCTGATTGTGGTTCTGAAAGAGTAGCGCCATCGATAAAGAAGTCCTTCATTGCGCCTGCTTCGTTAACCACTGCGCGCAGATTTTTAGCGTGCTCAGTTCTGAGAGACGAACGAAATTGCTCAGCTGCGGAGGCTCGAGAGCGAGTGCGGGCGTTCTGCATCGCAGCTTGCTTGCCGGAAGCTGAGCTAAGGTCCATGTCATTAAACTCGCCGCGGTCAGTACGACGAATGTCAAAGTTTGGCAGCGCGCGGTTGGTGGATGCTTGTGGAGATCGGACTGGTATTTGCTGTGGGGCAGCGTCTGACTTCCATAACGGTAAGACTATGGCAGCGGCAGCGGCCAGAGCGACAACTGTGAAGATCAAAAACTTACGAATCATTTGCGCCTCCTTTGGCTTTGGTTGAGGTAAGGCAGCACTCGCCCGTTTTCTTTTACGAGATGAGAAGTGCCCTAGCTTGTCTTTTAACTACTACCGTGAACTTTCGATCGAGAACCTATGAGGTTATGAGAATTGCACGGGCTGAGTGTAATTACGTCGGGAGAATTGTAGGTCTGGAGCGCGGGACGCAGAGTAGCAGATTGCCGTAACGGTGTAAATGTAGAAAGGACTTGTGACAGTTACAAAAAGTATCACGCGCCCAGCAGTGGACCATGCTCAATTGCTTTATTGATAAGGTATGTTAGCTCACACAATCTTTGCTGACGTGATTTGGCCTGCCCTCTTCTTAGAGAGTCGACTTCGTTCAACGTGGATTATTTTAGCTGGCTTAGTGATCGAATATTTCGTCGTCTGGCGTGTTACGTCGCTAGGCGCCTGGCGCTCCATCCTGGCGGATGTGGCAATAAACATTGCTTCTACTGTTTTAGGTATTGTTCTGATTCCACTGGCAGGCATTGCCTGGGAATTCTTTCCCGGCATATTTCTTTACAAGATATTCAACCTGGGCACGTTCAATCCTGCAACCTGGACAGTCACCTTTTGTATGGCAGTCGTGATTAACGCGGCATTGGAGATGACTGTCTTGCGAATATGGTTTCAGCAGCATTTTGGGAAAGACTTATTTGGCTGGCTCTGTTTGGCCAACGCGCTCAGCGTTGGTCTCGCCATGGCAAGCTTTCTGATTTATCCAGCGAGGCAGTCTTAGCCTGCGAAGCAGGCGTAAGCATAAAGCCTGGGGGCGCAAGCCCCAGGATCGCAGCGAGATCATGTTGCAGCCGTGAAACGGGCGACAGCGCTGCCGCCGGCTCCGCGGGCTCGGTCGCCATTTTTTTAAGAATACCTGGGCTTGCGCCCCAGGCTTATGCCTACGCCTGCTTCGCAGGCTAAGAAAGAGCGTTATCAGGGCTAACCTCGCGGTCTACTTCAACGCAGCCGCTACTTCCATCGCGCTAGTTTCATCCCACTTGGCAACCCAGGCATGTTCGACCCTTCCATCTTCGTTGATCAGCAATGTCGTGGGTGTGGCTGTAGCTTATAACTCCCGAGCGATTCGCTATCGAAGTGGCAACGCCGTCTTCGTGTTGAAGTAACCCGCCCTGTCCCAGTTATCAGGTTCAAGGCTTCGACCCTTGTAAGTGATGATCTGATACGTGCGGCACCTTTTTCAGCCACGCCGTGCGGTCCACTCCCTCTGCGGTTGACGTTGGTCCCGTTAACGTGTAGACAAGGTAGTATCGACAGCCTATTCTGGCTTTGCCCGGGCCCCCCTGGTACAAATGAACGAAAGTGATCTGCAGTTGGTATTAGCTTGCCGACGCGGTGATCAGCTTGCCTGGGAAAAGCTGATACGGCGTTATCAGCGTTTGATGTACGCCATTCCGCTTCGTGCAGGACTCGACGAAGAGGAGGCTGCCGAAGTCTTTCAGGAGGTGTTCACAACTCTTTTTCAGAAATTAAACGATATAGAAGATCCGGAAAGACTACAGGCATGGTTAGTTACCACGGCACGCCGGAAAACATGGCGAACTATATGCAAAGCCCAAACTCAGCCACGCTCTGATTCAAACTCGGATATAAGATCCGAAGCCGAGTTGGTTCCCGATGAAGCGCCGCTTCCGGACGAGCAATTGTTGATTCTCGAAGAGCAGCACCGGATTCGCACGGCGGTCTCTATGCTGGACGAGCGCTGCAGAAAACTGTTGCAAATGCTCTTTTATCAGTCGGAACCTCCATCGTACGCCGAAATAGCGGCTTTTCTTGGCGTTCCCGAAGGCAGTATCGGCCCGACACGAGCTCGCTGCCTGGCCAAGTTGCTTCTGTTATTAAAGAAATAAATTCCGATTGTATTTTTCTGATACTCGCAGGCTCTGTTGAAGCGGGGGTCAGAAAATTAATTATGAATACCTCAGCACATATCTCACTTGAGACCCTTGCGGATGCGGTAGAGGACCGCGCGACACCAGCAACCCTGGAAACCGTGATGTCTCACGTCGCAACGTGCTTAACTTGTGACAACGCACTGCAGCGTCTCAAACAGCTTCTCCTGATGATGAGAAGCGACGTTGCAACAGACGCTCCGCGTGATCTGTTGGTATCCGCGATAAACATTTTCCCGCCCGGAGCGCCGCGACGGTTGCAGCGGATCATTGCGACTCTGATCTTTGATAGCCGCAACGCTACTCCGGTTTTTGGAATGCGCTCGCTCCGTACGTCTTCGCGCCAGTTGCTCTACTCGGCGGAACAGTCCGATTTAGACCTGCGCATCACCATTCAAAACGAAGAATGTCTCCTCGCCGGTCAAGTCATACGAGAGGGTTGTATTGGAGGTCTTGTCGAGATCTCAGGTCCAACTGGATCGGCGGAAGCGAGCCTGAATGAGCTTTGTGAATTCACGCTTCCGGCAATACCTGTAGGACACTACTCGCTGAAAATAAGAATGCAGGATGTTGAAATCGAGATCCCGGAGCTTGAGCTCAAGGACTAAGCCTGATCAATGCATCATGCGGAACTTGCGACACTGCTAATCAATTCCAGCAATGCGAATCGAGAAACATTGCTCTGGGAAAACCCTACCCTGGCGGACGTAGAACTTGCATATTTTTTGAAAGACTTATGTCTCGAGGGGTGGAGTACTCATCCCGCGCAAGCACTTGGCGCAGCAGCCTCACTCCAAACGCTCGCATCGATTCGCCCCCAACCTGAGATCAAAGCGTTAAATGCCTGGGCGGCCGGTCTAAAGGCCCTTATCGACGGAGATATGCAAATAGCTATCTCCGAACTCGAAAACTCCGAACGCCGGTTTCTCAATCTTGGCAAGACTCATAGTGCCGCATCAACACAAGTCAGCAAACTCATCGCACTTTCCATATTGGGACGTTACGATGAGGCCATCGAATGTGGTCTTCGAGCGCGCGAGGTCTTCCTCGCGTACAACGACTCTCTAACCGCAGGCAAGATCGAACACAACATCGGCAATCTATATTTTCGCCGCGATCGCTATCACGACGCCGAGTTGTTTCAAAGCGCAGCTCGGGAACGTTTTGCGGCTCTCAACGATCAGAAACAACTCGCAACCCTTAATAATTGTCTCGCTAACACGCACGCGCTGCTGCACAAGTTCAAATCCGCTGAAGACCTTTTCGAACAAGCCCTGAAGCAAGCGGACGCAGCAAACCAGCCGGTAACACTTGCGGGAATCGAAGGTAACATCGGATTGTTTGCATTGCTGCAAGGCCGTTACGATCGCGCACTCGATTACCTCGAACGGTCGCGCCAGCACTACACCTCTCTCGGGCTCTCAATTCAAGCCACTCTTGCCGAACACGAAATCGCGGACGCTTATCTCGAGCTCAACCTCGCGGCAGAGGCGTTGGCAATTTACGAGCGAGTTATCCCGATGCTTGTGCAGCACGAAATGCGCGCCGAACAGGCCAGAGCACAGGCCTATAAAGGTCGTGCACTGATTTTGTTGGGTCGACCGAAAGAAGCCCAGCGAAGTCTCGAGCAGGCACAACAACTTTACGCCGCGGAGCAAAACCCGGTGGGCGCCGCCTTGGTCGAGTTGACGCACGCTCAGCTA
This sequence comes from Pyrinomonadaceae bacterium, assembly GCA_035275005.1. GTDB lineage: Bacteria > Acidobacteriota > Blastocatellia > Pyrinomonadales > Pyrinomonadaceae > PSRF01. The sequence continues at coordinate 9,382 of DATENQ010000257.1, forward strand.
CTTTACCAACAAGGCAAGTTTGAGGGCGCGAGGATGCTGGCGGTCAAAGCTGAGCCGGCGTTGTTTATGTCCGGAAGCTGGCAGCGATTGCTACTTGCACGATGGCTCAGGGGCGAAGCCGACCGCGCGCTGGGAAATCTTGCGTCCGCCCGCGATCTGCTCCAACAAACACTTCAGCAGGCGGAAGCGCATCAACAACCGCAGATCGCCGAACGTTGTTTCAGCTCGCTGGGTTGCGTCGCCTTGCATGAAGGAGATTTGCAGCTCGCCGAAATTAACTTCAGGAAGGCAATTGAGTTGACGGAAGAGTTGCGTGCGCCAATCCCCGCCGAGGAATTCCGCACGGCATTCTTCTCGAGTCGAATGTCTCCATACCATGAGCTGGCTAAACTTTGTCTCACTGATAGTGATGAGCGAGCTGCTGAAGCGCTTGGTTTCGTCGAGCGGGCCCGGTCACGAGCCCTCGCCGACGCCCTGGCCGGACGAATCACGCTATCCACTGAGGCACACGATGATTTTGAAGTACATCTTCAACGCCAGGTCAGTAAGTTAAGAGAAGAGCTGAATTACCTGTACAACCAGATACACCGTTCCATTCGCGGTCCGGCTCAGACTCAGGAAGCTAACTCAGAACTTCAACACGCACTTCTTGAACGCGAAGAAAAGCTGCTGGAAATCACCCGGCAACTCCAGCACCGCGGCGGGAAAGATAAAAATACAAGCGAAGAACAGGATTACTTTTCGATCACGCAGCTTCAGGCTGCACTCGGGGCCGATCGCGCGCTGGTTGAGTACACGACAATCGACGACAAACTGATCGCGTTTGTAGTTACCGATCAGAGTGTAAAAGTCGTGCGAGACCTGGGAAATGAATCTGAAGTGGTAGCGGAGATCGAGCGCTGTCGTTTTCAACTCGACACGCTGCGCTATGGATCAACACGAGTTCGAGATCATCTGCCGGCTCTCGCGGAACGCACGCAAAAGCACTTGCGTTCTCTCTACGATCGACTGTTACGGAGGATCGAATCAGAGATCGGCGACCGCCACCTCACAATCGTGCCACATCGTGAGCTTCACTACTTGCCATTCCAGGCATTGCACGATGGCAAGAGTTATTTGATCGAGCGAAGAGAAGTTACTTTCGCGCCCAGCGCAGTCGTTTTGCAGGAATGTCTCGGCCGTCCAAAACATCGCTTTCGCAATGCCTTGCTGCTGGGTGTGGCCGACGAACAGATTCCGAGCGTGCATGAGGAATTGCAAGCTCTTGATCACGTATTCGCCGACGTGAAGCGGTTTTCGGATGAGGCTGCAACTACTGAAGCATTACGCAAAAATTCGACCAATGTTGACGTGCTTCATCTTGCTTGTCACGCGCAGTTTCGTTCCGACAATCCATTGTTTTCTTCGCTCAGGCTCGGCGATGGCTGGTTCACCGCACGCGATGCTTATGGATTGAAACTGAATTGCGGACTGGTAACGCTAAGCGCGTGTGAGACTGGGATGAATACCGTCGCGCCGGGCGATGAGCTAATGGGTCTCGCGCGAGGATTTCTTTCGGCTGGATCGCCGACAGTCGTATTGAGTCTTTGGACCATCGACGATCAGGCGACTGCCGAGTTGATGGTTGCGTTTTACGATGAACTTGCCAGGACGAAGTCACCTGCGTCGGCGCTGCGCGGCGCACAAGTGAAGCTGCTCAAGCAGCGACCGCATCCATTCTTCTGGTCGCCGTTCGTTCTGGTCGGACGCTGGTGACTGGCAAATAACGCCGGTTTCAACTATCCAGCGCAATTGTATTTTTTGCTATTGTTTAGGCTCTGTTGATAGTAGATCCCCCCAACCCGACATAGTTCCAATTTCATCGCGTCGAACGTACTCAGGGAGGAAACTGTCAAAATGGCTCATTCCCGAACCATCGTTTCAGCAGCTTTATTTTCAATCGTAATACTGCTTATTCAAGTCACTGCATCCGCTCAATCTGCAAGTTTCACAAGAACCGACTACCCCACACTCGGAAACAATCATATCGCCGCTGACTTCAATGGCGACGGCATACTGGATCTAGCCGGCACCGGCACAAACGCCGCCAGTGTGATGTTGGGTAATGGCGATGGAACGTTTCGGCCAAAAGTTAATTTCGCGGTCGGAGGTCAGGCGCAGGATCTCGCTGCCGGTGACTTTAACGGCGATGGCAGAGTGGACCTAGTCGTATCTCTGAACGACACCGCCTTCAGTCTCTCATTACTCACAGGCAACGGCGATGGAACCTTCAACGCGCCTGTAAACTTCGATAACACCGGAGCACTGGAAGACTCGCCGGCAGTCGTGGCAACAGATCTCGACAACGACGGCCGCCTCGATGTTGTGTTGGCCCATGCTATCGGCTGTTTTGTCAGCCCCTGCGTTGCAGCCCGCACCATCACCGTAATGCTTGGCTTTGGTGATGGAACTTTTCAGCTTCCGTTTGATATCGAAGTCGGAACGGGAATGTCGCGCATCGCTGTGGGCGACTTCAATCGTGATGGAATTAAAGATCTCGGAATCGCAGGCGATAACTCGCGAGTTTACACACTGCTAGGTGTGGGGAATGGAACGTTCCTACAGCAGCCCACAATCACTCTGACGGCGGACACGCTATTCGTCGATGCAACGGACGTCGATATTGCAGATCTCAACGGCGATACGATCCAGGACCTCGTTGTTGCAGTCGCAACTAACGGAAGCAGGACCGCGATCCTTCTTGGCAACGGCGATGGGACGTTCCAACCAGCGCGAATTCTTACCGAGCCTCGGTTGCGTGTGCCGCAATACCAGGTGATTGCCGATTTCAATCGCGATGGTTTTCAGGATCTCGCTCTCGCCCTCGCAAACGGCACCGAAGGTTTGTTTGAAATACGAAACGGAAATGGTGACGGCACTTTCGGCGCGCCGATTTTGTACGCGGTACCACCTGCCCTTTCCAGCGTAGGCGGCGGCACACTCGTTACCGGTGACTTCAATCGCGACGGCAGGTCTGACATTGCGTTGCCGATCATTGGCGCGAATCCGGGTCTGGCGGGATTGGTAAATTCGACCGGAGCGGTTGCAGTGGCTCCCGCTTACGGGAATGTCACCGCTACGCCTTCGACCGTAGTGGGAGGCAGCACTTCGCTAATTACGATTAGTCTCATCGCCGGATCGGTGGCGCCTTCAAATGGCTTTTCGTTTTCAGTGTCGAGCTCGAATTCGACGGTGCTGCAAGTACCTTCAAGCGTGTTCATGCCTCGTGGAAGTTCGAGCGTGAGGTTCACTGCGTCCACGCGAAACGTGACTTCGACTCAAAGCGTCACCATTCAAATTCGCAACAATCAACTCGGACGTCGTAATGTTTCCGTCACGGTTACTCCGGCGGCTCCGACTCCGGCGCCGCTCTCGTTGACGGCGGTAACCTTGTCGCCAGCTTCAGTGGTTGGTGGGAATTCGGCTCAAGGCACAGTCACTTTGAGCGCGGCTGCTCCGGCAGCGACTGTTGTTACTCTCGCCGGCAACAATGCGGCTGCAACGGTTCCGGCCAGTGTGACTGTGGCCGCCGGTGCATCCTCGGCCAGTTTCGCCGTCACTACGGGAACTGTTAATGCAACGATGAGTGCGATCATCAGTGGCACTTTTAACGGAGTAACGCGCAGCAGCACGCTTACGATCAACCCGGTAACAGCTCCACCGCCTCCGAGCACTGACACCGTCAGGATTACGCGCGCGGAATTCGATAGCGGAAAGCGAACCTTGCGCGTAGAAGCGACAAGTACGAGCAGTAGCGCGACACTACGAGTGTTCGTCACTTCAACGGGACAACTTCTCGGCACTCTCTCGAATAATGGCGGCGGGCAGTACAGAGGTGAACTGAGCGTCTCAACAAATCCGCAGAACATCACGGTGCGGAGTAGTCTCGGAGGTGTCGCCACCGCATCTGTTATAGCGAAGTAGCGGAAGAGGTGATCATTTCGCGCAAAGGCGCAAAGAAGACGCGAAGAAAAACACGCCGTTCTTTGCGGTTTTCCTTTGCGCCTTCGCGTCTTTGCGCGAGAGCTTTCCCAGCATTTGGCAACCGAAAGGTTTTTAGTTATTTTATCTACGCTCCGACAGTTCGTCCCCCGTTACGACGCTTTCAGTATTGAGGACTCCCAGTGCGTCGAGCCCTGACATATTTGGTTTTATTGCTTCTTGCCGTCTACCTGCTGGCAGGCGAACATAAGAACAGTGTTGCGACTGCGAATGACGGCGGTGGCGAATTCGTCGCCAAAGAAGTAGTTGTACAACTCGCCGGCACCGGCGATCTGCCGGCGATTGCTTCCCGATACTCCCTCGATCCGACTCCGCTCGATCAGTTCGGCACCAGGCCCATCTTCAGACTGCGAATTACCGACAGCGCTTCCGTTCAGGATCGCGTCAACGCGTTGTCTCAGGACTCTCATGTCGTTTTCGTTGAACCTAACTTCATTCTGAAACCACCTGTTGGCGGCGGAAACACGTGGAGCGTCGGCAATACGTGGAGCGTTGGTAACACCTGGAGTGTTGGCGGCGACTATGGAACATACGTCGCGCAGTGGGCGCCACAAACTATTCACCTGGATCGGGCACATCAGGTCAATCGAGGCATCGGACCAAATGGTCCAATCAAGATCGCAGTTCTCGACACCGGTGTCGACACAACACATCCGGCACTTAGCGGTCACTTAATGCCGGGGTGGGATTTTGTCGACAATGACAACGACCCAAGCGAAGTAGGCGACCAAACGACAGGACCCTACGGACACGGCACACATGTCGCCGGATTGATCGCGCTAGTCGCGCCCGATGCCAAAATCATCCCCGTAAGGGTATTGGACGTACACGGCATGGGAAACATTTGGGTGTTGGCGGAGGCACTGGCCTATGCCGTTAATCCCGATGGCGATCCCGGTACGGCAGACGGCGCCGACGTAATCAATCTCAGTTTGTCCACTCTGAGACAAACCAAACTAATCGGCGACCTACTAATAAAGGCTTGTGGTGGCGATTCGAGCCTGGACTTTCCTGTGTCGCCAAACCGGAATCTCGTCGTCGTGGCTGCTGCCGGAAACGGAGGCGATAGCACCAAACAATATCCGGCGGCTGAAAACGTTGACGGGTTGATTGCGGTTGCAGCTTCTACTGTTAACGATACGCTGGCCTCGTTTTCGACGCGTGCTTCATGGGTTCAAGTGGCAGCGCCTGGCGAAGCGATTCTAAGCACCGTGCCGAAAGGTCAATACGGTACCTGGAGCGGTACTTCAATGGCGACGCCAATCGTAGCCGGCGAAGCGGCGCTCGTTCGTGCAAACTTTCCATCGTTATCTAATAAGGACCTCACTCGTCACATCACGCGCATGTCAGTCAAAATAGACGGAGATGTACCATATCGCGTCGACGCCGGCATCGCGCTGACTACCACTCCAGAAAATTATTGGTCACCGAGCCCGACGCCTACGCCAACTGCTTCTCCGAGTCCGACTCCAACCAAAACAAGAAAAGGCCGGAACTGATTAGATCTAAAATTTCTGTGTCTCTCTAGTGGATTGGTTTTGCCTTTCCGTGCTCGACGTATTTTCCGCAGTCGTGCCTGCACTGTGTATCTGATGAACTAGTCTTCCCCAGACGCAGCGCAATCAAACGAACATTACGGAGGGACAATGCGGACACGGAAGCTATTACTATGCATGTTGGGGCTGATCCTCACTGCTGCCGGGCTCATACTTCATACAAATTCTCCAGCCAGCGCAAAATCGAGCAGCCTAATCCTCTCACCAAACTTTCAACCACGAATTCTCAGTACTTCAGGTGAATCGCCGTTAGAGCTGCGAATCTTTATCACCGCGGTTAAAACCGACAGCCGCGGACGCATCATTACAGGTCCAAACAGCGATCCGGTGAAGAACGTTGTCGGCGCCGAGTCTGCGGGCGAACGCGGAGGCATGCAGCGCTTTACCAAAATCATGTATGGCGCGAGCTACATCGATGGCCGGCCCGACCCTGGCACCCGTATTGATCCCAACAATCCCGCTGTTAATAGCGGCAGTCAAAAGTGGCCCAACATCAAACAGCCGTTCCGTAGTCAGCCTCGCGCCATGGCTCTTACCGCGGATGGTCGCAAACTGTATGTGACACTGCCCGGGCGGGAAGGATATCCGGATTGGCGCGTGGCGGTTGTTGACACTTCGAGCAGACGTGTCACGAGCTGGATCGATCTCAGACCGTCTGGAGTTACGCGCGGTCTTCGACCGATCGGAGTTCGCCTCTCTCCACTCAATAGCAGCATCTATCCAGTCCAATATGCTGTGGTGCTGAATCAGTATGCGAACTTCGCCAGTGTGATCGACACCACCAACGACTCGGTACTCGGGACGTTTGAAACTGGCTTCTACGGCGAAAAAGCGCTCTTCAACGCAAATGGTACGCGGCTTTATGTCACTGACAGATTCAAAGACGCGGTTCATGTCTTTCGAGTCGACGCCGGACCTTTCTTTACTCAGATTGCTGAGATTCGGACCGGCAATACTGATCTTGAACGAGCGAATCCACGCGACTTGGATCTTAGCGCCGACGGCAAGACTCTTTACGTGGCAAACACGCTGGGCCACTCGATAGCCGCCGTCAACGTTGAAGGCGATGCAAACACGTTGCTAAAAGTGCTGCCGGTCGGAGGTCTCTCAACAGATGTAAAAGTCGCCGGACATTGGGGCATAGTCTCCGGCCAGGAAACGAATACTCGTCTGAACGAGCCTGAGTCTGGACATGGAGTGCCAACCAAAGACGCCAACGGAGTTGCCATCCGTAACAACGGTCAGCCACTCGGCTATTTGCCGGTCATGACTGACGCGACGAAAGCCACGACGTTTGACGATCTCGGTAGTGAGTTGAACATCTTCGACACCACTACAAACTCGTTTGTCTATCGATTCGTGGACGAGGGTCGCGACATTTCACAGCTTGTGACACCCGGACAATTTGTAGATCTTCACGATCACGCGGACGCACAAAAGATCGTCAAGGGTAGCGGCCCCGAACAGATGACGATCAAAGGGAACCTGCTCTTCGTCACGATGGCGAATTCAGAGAAGGTGCAGGCATTTCGCATCAATCAGAACACCGCGGATCCTTCGCAACTACTCACGCCTCTCGATATTGAATTTACTGGAGGGATTACGCCGCAGGGAGTAGAAGCTTCACCTGATGGACGCACGATCTACGTAGCTAATTTGCAGACTGAGGACATCTCGTTTCTCGCTGTGGATGCGAACGGTAATCTGCAGCGCCAGGGATTCCTGCCGGTAGGAGTCACACCTTCAACACCCGATCCTGTAAAGGGCGGAAACGGTCAGGGACTGTTTGCGACTGACGAAGAGAAAGGCCTGCGCTGGTTCTTTTCATCGGCGTATTCCGACGACGGTCACAAGTCGTGCGGGTTCTGTCATTGGGATGGGCGTCAGGACGGCTGCCAGTGGAACGTTGCGGCAAATGCTGTCGGTGGAGTGAAGGTGTGTCCGCAAAACAAGGACATCTCTGACAACTGGCCGGAATGGTACGAGGGTTTGAACAACGATTTCATGGCTTATGCTTCTGCGTGCAATGGCGAAGTGCTTCTGGGTGAACGCGCGCCAACGCCGCTCTTTCCGCAGGCGAACCAGGTCGATCGCATGAAGGCTCGAGAGGAATTCGTCTTACAGAAGACTGAAGAGAACTCGCGTGCAATTGGTCGTTCGGATCTAAGCGGAAAAGCTTTTAAGGTCGGTTACTTTGACATGTCTTATCTGCAGATCCTCTGGTCGCAGAATGAACGAAGACTATTCCCAAATCCGCTAGCCCAGTTTCCGACAAGCGATCAGGCGACAAAGATCGCCCGCGGAAAACAGATCTTCTCAACGAAGGTCGCTCAGGGCGGTGCAGGTTGCGCCGACTGTCATCACAACGGCAACAAGCTTACAAATGGAGTCGTCGACGATACTTTCCAGGATTACAACATTCACGAGCCCGGCGTGATCAGCGAGTCGACAGTAGATGGTGAAGGTCCATTTTTCCGGCCTGGCAACGACTACTTCTTCACTCGTTTTGGACCACCGCAAGACGTTGGCACACCGCAAAATTTTAGTAGTCGCAACACCAAACATCTGCGGGCCTTTTGGGACAGCGTGCCGCGCTGGCTGCACTACGGATTTGCGCATACATTGCGGGAGTTGTTACTGCCTCCTGACTCGCCACTGCTCTTGCCCGGTGAGAGAGGATTCAATTTCCGTACGGTAAGAACCGATCAGCGACGTGGCGCAAATAATCTTCCAACCGAGGTACCAATCACGGTTGCGGATCGCAGCGGCGGTTTTGCCGGAGACGGAATGGGACCGATCTATGTGAGTTTAGATAGTCCATTTGTAAACGGACCAAATGGACGGCCTTTAATAGATCGTCTCGGCAGTGACAACCTGGCGCCGTTGGTCGTGGGTGGTCAGATCAATCCCGCACTCGCCGCCAATAATGTGAGAGTAATCAAGGACACTCACGGCAAGACGTCGCAGCTTTCGGCATCTGATCTCGAGGCTTTGATAGTTTACCTGCTTTCATTGGACGGAGTTCCGAAATAAGGCTAACGCCTTACGGCAAAAGAGACAGAGTTCAATTGAAAGCAGATTGACCCGGCGAAGTATTTAATCGCCGTTTTCGCGGCGCGATTCAATCGCGCCGCATTTTTTTCAGGTGGTGACATCTCTTGAATACTGCCGAAAGCGTGGGTGAATAACGCCGAAGGCGTTATGCAGCTAAATCAGGTGCGGCGGGCTTGCCCGTGGCATCCTCACTTCAAAAACCTCCGCTGACCCTGCGAGCGCGCAAGTAATTTGCTAGACTAAAATTTGCGAATTCATTCCTTTCTATCCTTTTCAATCCATACACAATTCTCTAAGGAGGAACTATGACCGAAACCGCGGATCGAGAAGATCGGCTTGCCGACTTCACCCGCGATAAGCGAATTCTGCTTTTATCTTTGATGGCGGTCGTAATTGGCGCTGTAAGCGCCATAGTAGCTAAAGCACTTGTCTGGCTGATTGCCGTCATCACCAATCTTACTTTCTATCAACGCTTCTCTTCCGACTTCATTTCACCAACGAATCATCACCTCGGAGTGCTCGTGATCTTCGCGCCCGTCATCGGCGGCTTGATCATCGGCCTAATGGCCCGCTTTGGCTCCGAGAAGATCCGTGGTCACGGCATTCCTGAAGCGCTCGAAGCAATTCTCTTCGGCCGCAGCCGCATGGACGTGAAAGTCGCCGTCTTAAAGCCACTCTCTTCTGCCATCTCGATCGGCTCCGGTGGTCCATTCGGAGCCGAAGGTCCCATCATCATGACGGGAGGCGCGATCGGATCGCTCTTTGCCCAACTGTTTCATCTCTCCGCCGCAGAGCGAAAGACTTTGCTGGTCGCGGGAGCAGCCGGAGGCATGTCGGCGATCTTCAACGCTCCGGTCGCGGCGGTATTGTTGGCAGTAGAACTACTTCTCTTTGAGTGGCGGCCGCGCTCATTCATTCCTGTCGCCATCGCCTCCGCGGTTGCTGCCATGGTCCGCGTGCCCTTACTCGGCGCCGGCGCCATCTTTCCGGTGACAACGCACGCGCCACTCGACGCGGAAGGTTTGATGATCGCGTTCGCCGTCGGCATTGCGGCAGGACTCGCATCAGGCGCGCTGACAGCTCTCGTGTATCTCTGTGAAGACCTCTTTACCAAACTTCCGATTCACTGGATGTGGTGGCCCGCTATCGGTGGTTTGTTCGTCGGTATAGGAGGCTGGCTCGATCCCCGTGTGCTCGGCGTTGGCTACGACACGATTCATGCCTTGCTTAGAGGAGAGTTGGTCGGCGCTGTGGTAATAGGATTGTTAATCGGAAAAGCTGTGGTTTGGTCCATATCACTGGGATCGGGGACATCCGGCGGTGTGTTAGCGCCACTCCTGATTATTGGTGGCGCACTGGGCGCAATCGAGGGGCGATTCATACACCTGGGAGATCCAGGTCTGTGGGCAATGATCAGCATGGCCGCAATGATGGGCGGAACGATGCGCTCACCGTTGACCTCCATGATCTTCACTCTCGAACTGACGCACGACCTGAACATCCTCCCTGCCCTGCTGGTCTCATGCATCGCCGCACACGCGTTGACCGTGTTATGGCTGCGTCGCTCCATCCTGACGGAAAAAGTCGCACGCCGCGGCTTCCACGTTACGCGTGAGTACAGCGTCGATCCGCTGGCCGTGTTGCGAGTTGGCGAAGTTATGGATCGCAATCCACCAACCGTGCCCGCTCAGATGAAAGTCAGCGAGCTCTCCGATCTGATTGCGCAAAGACATCCGGAGCTCTCACACCGCCAGGGAACACTCATCGTCGACGATGAAGGTAAACTAGCGGGCATCATCACTCGCGGCGATCTCGTGCGCGCGCTCGATAAATCATCGAATGCCAGCACCGTTCTCGAAGCCGGCAGCCGGCACCTGATCGTCACTTTTCCGGATGAAATCCTTCACGACGCCGTCACGAGTATGGTGCACCACGACATCGGCCGCTTGCCCGTGGTCCGACGCGATAACCCGCAGCACATACTCGGCTACTTAGGACGCGCAAGTGTCATGACCGCCAGACTGCGCCGCCACGAAGAGGAGAATCGTCGCGAAGCAGGTTGGCTCCATGCCTTGACGCAATAGGATACGGATGGTGCAAGCCGGAGATTTTGCTATGCGTTTAGCGGTAAAGCTGTTCGCCTTGTTGGTGGTGGCAGGACTCTGTTTCGCTCCAAACCACTTTCTAATTAAGGCGCAGTCGGACACGAAAAAGGACGAGCCTATCTTCGCGGAAGTCGCGGAAAAAGTTGGTTTGAAGTTCAAGCACTACAACGGCATGACTGGTAAGTTTTTTCTGCCGGAGATAATGGGCTCGGGCGCCGCTCTTTTCGATTACGACAACGATGGCGACCTCGATGTCTTTCTGGTCCAGGGAAACGTGATCGAGGCTGTTGATAAACCAGGCAGCACGATGTTTCCATGGCTCGAGACTGTCTCACCGCGCGGCCGATTATTTCGAAACGAACTGAATCCCACTCGAAAACTTCAATTCACGGATGTAACCGAGAAGAGCGGCATTCTTGCGACTGGTTACGGGATGGGCGTTGCTACAGGAGACATAAATAACGACGGCTTGATCGATCTGTACCTCACCAACCTCGGCGCAAATCAAATGTATCTCAACAAAGGCGACGGTACATTTGTCGATGCAACCAGGAACACAAATACGGACGATTCACGCTGGAGCACAAGCGCTGCTTTTGTCGATTACGATCGTGACGGCTGGCTCGATTTGATGGTCGTGAACTACGCTGAATTTTCGCCAGCCAACAGTCCGAATTGTTATGCGAACACGAGCGCGCGGGACTATTGCACGCCACGCGCTTTCCGCGCGCCCGGTAATCGTCTCTTTCATAACCGCGGCGATGGTACGTTTGCGGACGTAACCGGAAGCGCGGGAATCGATAAAGAGTTCGGACACGGTTTGGGAATCGTCACCGCAGACTTCGACGACGATGGCTGGATGGACATCTTCGTAGCCAACGATGGCGATCCCAACCAACTCTGGATCAATCAAACGAACGGAACGTTTAAGAACAGCGCGCTACTCTCGGGCGCTGCTGTAAACCGGGATGGCAAACCCGAAGCCGGTATGGGAGTTGACGCCGGCGATTTTGACGGCAATGGCACTGACGACATCTTCATCACCCACCTGATGGAAGAGACAAATACGCTTTTCACAAACCTCGACAAGGCGGTTTTTGAAGACCGCACTCGTGAAGCCGGACTGGGAATGCCGGGACGCCGGTTTACCGGCTTCGGCACGTTGTTCGTTGATTATGACAACGACGGCTGGCTGGATTTGCTCATCGTCAATGGCGCTGTGCAACTGTTACCTGAGTTGATGCGAAAAGGCGATCCATATCCGTTGGGCCAACCGAAGCAGCTGTTTCACAACCGGCGGGACGGCAGCTTTATTGAGGTAACCGATCCGGCTGGTCCAAGCTTTCAGCTACCTGAAGTGAGTCGGGGCGCGGCGTTTGGCGACATCAATAACGATGGTGATGTTGACGTTCTTGTTACCAATAACAACGGACCAGTCAGATTGTTATTGAACGAAGCGGGTAATCGTAATCATTGGCTGGGACTGAGAGTTGTCGACAAGAATGGCCGAGACGCGCTCGGTGCCTCGGTGGAAGTCATCGTGACGAAGAACAGGACTTTGCGGCGGCGAGTGAGAACGGATGGTAGTTATTTATCAGCCAACGACCCGCGAGTGCTGGTGGGTTTAGAGAGGGCAACTCGTGTGGACGCGGTGCGTGTGCGATGGCCCGATGGCGCCACGATTGAGTTGAAGGCGCCGCCGCTGGATCGATACACAACGATAAAACAGGAACGTCCTGTAAGGTAGTCGCCTGATGGCAAGAAGCACAAGGTTACTTAGAACGCCTAAGAATAGAACAAGTCAGGAAGAGGGGCTTGCCCCCGCTCTGCCAATCCTCGATCAGCGGGGGCAAGCCCCTCTTCCTGACTTGTTCTAGCTAACAATCAAAATTACTCCAGTCCTAACTCTATTGATTGTAATAGAACCATGAAGCTCCGATCCCTCGGGTTAGTAATAATGTTGCTGCTGGCGGTCGTTGCCGTTGCGCAGACGCCGAAGCCGTCGCCTGCGCCGCTCGAATTGCGCCCGCTCATTGGCGAATACGCGTCGAATAACGAGACTGTCATCGTTCTCGAGAAAGACGGCAAACTCTACGCACTCACTAAAGGCGCCGCTGGTCCAACGGAAGTTCCCGAGAGTGCGTTCTATCGCGATCGAAACGGCAAGGTCTCGCACCTGAAACTCAACAGCTCTATCTACGAGCGCAAGCCACTCGGCCCGGAAGAAGGCGCCACTCAACTCAAAGTAAAACCAGTGCGGCCAGTGAAGACTCTGCTCAAAGAAGCACTTGCCGCCCAGCCGCCCAACGAGACCGGCGACTTCCTGCCCACCGATCTCGTAGAACTCAGAAAACTCGATCCAACGATCAAGCTCGACGTCCGCTACGCCACAACCAACAACCTTTTCGACGCAGTCTTCTATTCGCAAGCGCGTGCATTCCTGCAACGTGCGCCCGCCGAAGCCCTCGCTCGCGTGAATCGGAGATTGAAAGCGCGCGGTTATGGACTGCTCGTTCACGATGGTTATCGCCCGTGGTATGTGACGAAGGTCTTTTGGGACGCGACGCCGCAGGACAAGAAGATCTTCGTCGCAGATCCTTCGAAGGGCTCGCGCCACAATCGCGGCGCGGCAGTCGATCTGTCCTTATATGATCTAAAGAGCGGCAAGCCGGTTGAGATGGTGAGCACGTACGACGAGACAACGGATCGCGCTTATCCAAACTATCCCGGCGGCACATCGCTGCAACGTTGGCATCGCGATCTCCTGCGCTCGGCGATGGAGGCCGAAGGCTTCACCGTCTACGAAGCCGAATGGTGGCACTTCGATTACAAAGACTGGCAACGCTACCGCATCGGCAACATACCGTTCGAAAAAATCGGCAACATAAACAACTGAACCCGCGTTTTCCTCATC
>DATENQ010000258.1:0-6578 GCA_035275005.1 Pyrinomonadaceae bacterium
AGTTGCGCTTACGCCGAAGAGCAGGGTTTGCATCACGCGCGTGATGCCCAGCGCGCCAAGTAGCCCGATGCCGATACCGATCAGCGTCAACACCAGACCCTTGCCGACGATCAGCCTCAATACGTCTCTCCCTTGTGCGCCCAGCGCCATTCTGATCCCGATCTCGCGTGTGTGATTCGAGACCGTGTAGGAGATCACGCTGTAGATGCCCGTCAACGTCAGCAGCAACCCGGTTGCGCCAAACAATCCAAACAGCAACGCATAAAACCGTGGTTGCGAAATCGTTTCCGAAATCGATTCCGTTAGTGGTTTTATTCGCGTCACCGGCACGGTCTTGTCAGTCGAGCGAATGCTGTCTGTAAAACTTCGCGTGAGCGCTGCCGAATCGTTTGTCGTGCGCACAAGGAAGTTGCCCCACGGCCAACTGTTCTGTTGATGTGGCAGGTAGAGCTCGGGTGTCGCGGATTTGATCAGGCTGTTGTGATGCACGTCACCCACAACACCGACGATCTCATATTCTTTCGGATCGCCTTTGTCCTGATTCACGCCCAGGTCCTTGATGCGTTTACCAATCGGGTCGCTGTTTTCGAAGTAGCGCCTGGCGAATGTCTCGTTGATGATAGCTGCGCCGACGCCGCCGCGCTGGTCACGCTCGCTGAAATAGCGTCCCTTCAGCAATGGAATTTTGATGGTCTGAAAGTATTCTGACGTAACGTTGCGCACGTTGGCTGACGGCTCTCGTCCAACTTCAGTCTCCTGGCCCTCAATCTTGAAGTCGCCGCCGATCTCCGCACCGCTGAAAGGCATTGGCGCGACGAATGCGGCGCTCTCGACGCCCGGCAACGCTTTGAGCTGATCAATTGTTTGGCTGACGTAACGCCTGCGCGCCTCCGTGTCATCGTACGTCGCACCGGTTAAAGTGATCCGTGCTGTCAAAACATTCCGCGGATCAAAACCAGGATGCACGTTCGTGAGCGAAGCAAAGCTGCGCATCATCAACCCCGCGCCGATGAGAAGCACGAGACCGAGCGCGACTTCCGCCACGACTAACGAGTCACGCCATAACGAGCTACTACTCGTCGCGGACTTCGAGCCGGCTTTCAAAACCTCGTTGATGTCGGGACGCGAGGCTTTCAATGCCGGAAGCAGAGTGAAGATAACCGCGGTCATGATCGAAACCGCCACCGTGAAGATCAACACCGGTAGATCGATCTGCACTTCATCGAGTCGAGGTAGTTGTCCTGCGCCATAAAATTTGATCAGTTTCAGTCCCCATGTAGCGAACAAGACGCCGATTACAGCCGCGAGCAACGCGAGCAACAGGCTTTCGGTCAGCCATTGTCGCAGGATGCGCCAGGTTCGCGCGCCGAGTGCGACGCGCAGAGCGAGTTCTCGTTGCCGTACGCTCGCGCGTACCAGCAACAAATTCGAGACGTTGGTGCAGGCAATGAGCAGAAGGAAAATCACTGCGCCGAGCAACACCCATAATCCGCGCCGCACCTCGGGACCGACGATCTCTTCACCTGCTGGTACCAGGTAAGCGGTAGTGTTGCGCCAATACTGTGGATACTGTTGTTCGAGGTTACCGGCGATGTTGTTCAGCTCCGCTTGCGCCTGTGTAAGCGTGACGTTCTGCTTTAGACGACCGAGAGTGAGAAAAACCATCGCGCCGCGTTCCTCGAGATTGCCGCCTTCACGGGCAACGGTGGTAAGGAGTTCCGTCGATTGTTTCGCGAGCGGGAATTCGAAGTTGTTGGGTAAGACACCAATGATGGTGAACGGTTTACCATCAATAGTGAGGTCCTTTCCGACTGCGCTCTGATCGCCACCCAATCGTTGCTGCCAAAACTGATGGCTGATGATGACGACGTCTTTGGCGCCACGCTTCTCTTCGTCTGCTTGGAAGTCGCGGCCCAACAGAGGCGTGACTTTAAGCAGTGAGAGGAAGTTAGCGGTGACACGCATACCCTGCACGCGTTCGGCTTGTCGATCGAGCAGCGTGAAACCGTTGGGTTTGTAGCCGGCAATCGCTTCGAAGCTATGAGTTTGCGCGTTCCACTCTTGCAGGTCGAGATACGATGCAGGACCTTTGTCGCGTTTGTCTTTTGCTGTGCGCCAGAGCGTGACGACTCGATCGGCGTCGGTGAAGTTTAGCGGATTAAGAATGAGCGCATTGATAACACTGAATATCGCAGTGTTCGCACCGATGCCGAGCGCCAACGTGATCGCGGCAACGAGCGTGAAGCCCGGTTGCTTCCACATGAGACGCAGCGCCTGCCGCAAGTCTTGCCAAAAACCCGTCATCGCTCCACCTCGCTTTGCTTATTTGATCAGAGATTACAACTTTCCATCATAATTCGTAATTCTTTCGCTTATTATGTCGACCCATGAAAGTTAATAGACGAAAGTTTATCGAAGCCTCGGCGGCAAGTGTCGCCGCATCGCTGGTGACGCCCGCCGGCATTCTCAGACCGCAAAGACGTACTGGACCAGGCAATCTTAAATCTAACGATGCGAACGTGCGCGCCCTGCTTTCACGCATGACGCTCGAAGAAAAAGTCGGCCAGATGATCCAGGCAAACTCTGCGAGTCTCAAAGATCCGAGTGATGTCGAAAAACTTTTCCTGGGATCGATACTCAGCGGCGGCAGCTCAGATCCGAAAAACGGTAATAGTCTGATCGATTGGACCGACCACTACGACAGTTTCCAATCGCGCACGCAAAACACGCGATTAAAAATTCCGGCCCTTTACGGTATCGATGCCGTTCATGGACACAGCAACGTCCTCGGCGCGGTAATCTTTCCGCACAACATCGGCCTCGGCTGCTCACGCCGGCCCGATCTCGTCGAGCGTGCGGCGCGCATCACTGCGGTGGAAACAAGGGCCACCGGTATCAACTGGACTTTCGCGCCCTGCGTCACTGTTCCACGCGACGAGCGTTGGGGCAGAAGCTACGAAGGCTTTGGCGAAACACCTGAGCTGGCGGGGATGATGGGCGAAGCCGCCGTCCGCGGATACCAGGGCAACGATCTTAGCGACGCTTCGAGCGTGCTCGCATGCGCCAAGCATTGGATAGGTGATGGCGGCACGAAATACGGAACCGGCAGGAAATTGAGAGCTGACCTCCAAATACTTGACCGCGGTGACGTGCTACTCAGCGAAAGCGAATTGCGCGCGATTCACATGGCTGGTTACGTCAGCGCAATTAAAGCGGGCGTGGGCACGATCATGCCTTCGTATAGCAGTTGGAACGGCGTGAAGTGTTCCGGCAGCAAACGTCTGTTGACCGAGATTCTCAAACAAGAGCTGAAGTTTGACGGTTTCCTGATCTCCGACTACGACGCGATCGACGAAATGCCGGGCGACTACAAGACTCAGATCGAGACTTCGACGAACGCGGGCATGGATATGTTCATGGTGTCGACGAAGTATCGCGAGCTTTATACGTTGCTGCTTGAACTGGTGCGCGAGAATCGAGTGGCGATGTCGCGCATTGACGATGCAGTCACGAGGATACTGCGAGTCAAGTTTGCGATGGGGCTGATGGATGCTGGGCGAACGCATCTGGCCGATCGGAAGCTGCACGCGAGTTTTGGTTCGGCGGCGCATCGTCAGGTCGCACGCGAATGTGTGCGCGCGTCGTTGGTGTTGTTAAAGAATGAAAAGCGCGTCTTGCCTGTTTCGAAAAAGCTCAACCGGATTCACGTCGCGGGGAAGAGTGCTGACGATATCGGCAACCAGTGCGGCGGTTGGACCATAAGTTGGCAGGGAAAGAGCGGCAACCAAACCAGCGGCGGCACGACGATCTTGAAAGCAATCAAGGAAACGGTCTCACCGCAAACGATGATTACTTATTCTCAGGACGGAGCCAATGCGACGGGAGCCGATCTCGGCATCGTCGTCATCGGCGAAACTCCGTACGCGGAGTGGATGGGCGACCGGCAAACACTCGAACTTTCCGACGAAGATGTAGCTGTGGTCGAGAAGATGAAGCAAGCGGGAATGCCACTGGTGGTCGTCTTGATATCAGGTCGCCCGCTGATTATCGACAAGGTGATCGATAAAGCAGATGCCTTTGTGGCCGCCTGGCTGCCCGGAACGGAAGGCCACGGTGTCACGGACGTGCTCTTCGGCGACTTCAAACCCGCTGGTCGCCTCTCCTTCTCCTGGCCCCGCTCCATGGCCCAGATTCCGATTAACGTTGGTGATGCGAAATACGATCCGTTATTCAAGTACGGTTTCGGATTGAAATAGAGGTTTCACAAAGTCCTGATCGGGCTATTAACTGTAGGGGCGGCACTCCGTGGCCGCCCGGGTTCGAAACGGGCATTATTTGTGAAACGGGCGGCCACGGAGTGCCGCCCCTACAGTTACACCAATAAGAGATCTGATTGGGTCGGAACTGGGAGCCGATCACAATAACCGTGACTTAAAAGATGCGGACCGATAAAGTTTTGTTATCGCAGAGTCACGTAAATGAAATAACGACGCATGAAGGTATCACCCCGTGAGGTGAATTGAACCTTCGATGCCTTTGACGCCAATTAAGATCATCATTTCTGCCGGTGCCGGCACGGTTGCCGGCAGCGATAATCAGAAAATATGCGAACTCCTCACTCTAATCTTTAACGAAAATCAGATCGATGTAGATATGTCATTCGCCCAAAGCGGCGCGGAAGTGACTGAGCTCGCGCAGGATGCCGCCCGTGGTCCTTATAAAGTACTGGTGGCTGCCGGAGGCGATGGAACGGTAAATTCAGTTGCGGCGGCAGCTATCGATAGCGATAAGATTCTGGGAGTTTTGCCGCTCGGCACGCTTAATCATTTTGCCAGAGATCTGAAAATCCCTTTCGACCTGCAAGCAGCCGCAAATACGATTGTCGCTGGTCATACAACCACGGTTGATGTGGCCGAAGTGAACAGGCGGGTTTTTGTTAACAACTCGAGTTTGGGTCTTTATCCAATTATCGTCCGCGAGCGACAAAAGCGTGAACGACTCGGGTTTCGAAAATGGCCCGCGTTCTTTTGGGCCACGATTCAGGCATTCCGCCGGTATCCATTTCTCGACGTTCAACTCCGTGTTAACGGTGAACTCCTGGATCGACTCACTCCGTTTGTGTTTGTCGGTAATAATGAATATGCAATGGACTTGTTCAATGTCGGTTTGCGCGAGCGCCTGGATAGAGGCACGCTGAGCATTTACATAACGCACCGAACAAGTCGTCTGAAATTGATAAGTCTCGCACTGCGTGCTGTGTTCGGGCGCCTGCGCGACGACAAAGATTTTTTGGCGCTGGCTTCAAATGAGGTGAAGATACAAACAGGTCGCAGACGTCTTCGGGTTGCTTTTGACGGTGAAGTTGATGTGATGGAGACTCCCCTTCAATACCGAGTTCGTCCGGGTGCACTGCGAGTGATCGTGCCGAATGCAGAAGCTGAGTGACGGAAGAGCATGCGAACAATAGTTCATCTATCGGACTTGCACTTCGGGCGCGTGAATCCGTTGCTGATCGATCCTTTGATAAGAATCGTCAGAGAAGTTGAACCGGATCTAGTCGCGATCTCCGGCGACCTCACACAGCGAGCGCGTTCACACCAATTCCAGGAGGCGCGTTCGTTCCTCGATGCCCTCCCAAAGCCACAAATAGTCGTGCCGGGAAATCATGATATTCCTCTTCATAACGTCTTCGCTCGCTTTGTCGAGCCATTAACAAAATACAAGCGCTACATCACTGAGGATCTTCAGCCGGCTTATGAGGACGCAGAGGTGGCGATCGTGGGTGTCAATACGGCCCGATCATTGGTGTTTAAGGGTGGACGTATTAACCAATCTCAGGTTAGTCGTTTGCGAGAAAAGTTCTGCTCGTTGCAAAGCGGAGTCGTGAAGGCGGTAGTGACTCATCATCCATTTGACTTGCCTGAAGGTCATGATGAAAGCGACCTGGTAGGCAGAGCGAGAATGGCTATGACGGGGCTGGCCGAATGCGGCGCTGATCTGTTCCTTGCGGGCCATTTGCATATCAGCCACACGGGTCACACCAAGCGATACAACATTCACGGGCATTCAGCTTTGGTTGTGCAAGCGGGAACGGCCACTTCGACCCGCGAAAGGGGCGAAGCAAACTCCTTTAACGTGCTTCGCATTGCTTTTCCGGCAATAACGGTCGAAAGGTATACGTGGGATCCATTAGCAACATCGTTTGTGGTTTCAAGTGTCGAGCGATTCAAGCACACCGTCGAAGGATGGGTCCGGACTGAAGACACCGGAAGACCTCAAGTAAAATCTTGAGGTCACAAATTGTGACCTCAAGTTGGTTCGCATCGCAATTTGCGACCTCAAAACCGGATCTTGAGGTCACAATTTGCAACCTCAAGTCAGATCTTGAGATCACAAATTGTGATCTCAACCTGAACTTTTGGGGCTATTTAAACCCGATGTGCCTTCCTGACGGAGGTGCTGGGGCTTCCGTCAGCTTCTTTAACTCGTCAAACACAACCCTAAAGTATTTGTCGTGCGTCGAGAGTTTTCTGATGACTGCGGCGAACTTACGATTGAGTTCTTCGTTTGTTTCGAGC
>DATENQ010000259.1:0-5246 GCA_035275005.1 Pyrinomonadaceae bacterium
GAGATCGGGATCGGAGGGGGCTAATGCGGCGCCCTTCTGGTACGCAGCGAGCGCTTTCGCATATTGCTTCGAGACTTCGAATGCGTAGCCGAGCTCGCGATAGACATTCACGTCTTCGGGTGATTTCTTCGCCGCCGTTTCCAGCGCCGCGATTGCCTTCGGGAAATTGGTCGCACGCGAATGGGCCACGCCGAGGAGGTAGAACGTAACGCCGCTTGCATCCTGAGCCGTGGTGGCGCGTTCGAGCACTCCGGCCGCACGCGCATACTGCTTCGAACCAATCAACGCCTGACCAAAGAGCGTGACCGCTTCGGCATCGGTGCGGAGTTTTATCAAACCTTCTCCGGCGCGCACCGCGCTCAGATAGTCGGCTTCGGCTTTGGCGGGATCAGTACTCGTCGCAGCACGACGCAGGTAGGCGGAAGTCAAAAGCGTCCAGGCGCCGGTAAGTCGCGCATCGTTAACTGTTGCTCGATTCAGATTCGCAATCGCGCCGTCGAGATCGTTTTTAGCGAGCGCGATCTGGGCAAGGTAGAAAAGCGACAACGAATCTTTTGGATTAAGTTTAACTACCTGGTTGAAGCTCTTCTCGGCCTCGGCAGTCTTGCCCGTCTTGTACTCTGAGATGCCGCGATAGTAGATCATCATCGCGTCCGGCTGAGCGCCGCTGCGGGTAGTCGCGGCAGTCAAAAGCGGCAGCGCTTCCTGATAGTTTTCTGCCAAAACGTAAGCCTGACCGAGGGCGCTTTCAGTGTTTGGATCGTCCTGCTTTGCGCGTCGCTGCAGCTCAACTGCCTTCTCGAGATCCTTCGCCGCTTCCGCGTACTGCTTTAAGTTCAACTCAGCAAACCCGGCGATTTTCCAGGCTTCCGGATCGTTGGGGTAAGTAACGGTGAGCTCTTTTGCTTCCTTTACCGCAGCCGCAAACTGTTTCTGTTCGAGCAGCAGGTATGCGTGCTTCGTGTCCGCGGAAGCCACGGTGTTTGCCACCGGTCGCACGGGCTGCACGTCAAGCAGCGAGTCGTTGGAGCTGGTTCGCCGGGCCGTTGGCGACGGGGCCGGCTCGGGCTTCAGCAATGGCTCGTCAGCGGGTTTTTTAGTTGTTTGTGCCGGCTGCTTGTTCGCGCGTCGGGGCCGGGTCGATTGCGCCTGAATAGCCGCCGCAGCCAGCAAAAAAACAGCACCGACAGTAATAAAACGTTGAACAAGCATAGGTCTACACATAATGAACACGATTGTATGCGGGAGAGGGTGGTTAAACAAAGCTTCGGATGCCAGGGAAAGGATTTTAGTTGTGCCGCAGATGAACGCGGATGAGCGCGGATTCAAAATCTGCGCTCATCCGCGTCCATCTGCGGTTAAAGCTCTCTTAGAAGTTCAGCTTCAGGCCGAACTGGAACTGCCGTGAGTCGAACGCCGCGGTGGGACGGCTGTAGTAGCGGCCGTTGCCGGCGCGCTGGTTGAAGGCGCGGACGTCGTCGACGAAGGGCGACGCGGCGGCTTCGTTGAAACGGTTGAAGAGATTGAACCCTTCCGCGATCAACTCCAGCCTCACGCGCTCACCAAGTGGAACCAGTTTCGCCAGACGCAGATCCAGCGACATGTAGCTATGCGTCAGACCAAAATTACGTGCCAGGCTTCCGCTCGTAAACACTCCGTCCGTGATAAGCGGCGTGCACACGGTAGTCGTGCCGGGGATGACAGCGCCCGGGACGCACAGCGTTCCGTCATCACGCACCGCCGGCCGATCAGTCTGGTTCGACTGGTCGTTGTTAGTGTCCTGGTTGCTCAGGATGTTGAACGGACGACCCGAAGAAATTTCGAAGATCGGCGCGATCGTGAAGTTTGACAGCGCGCGATGAAATCCGCCTTCGCTGGCCCAACTGCTCGGCGAAGCGATCACGCCGCTGAACACAAAGCGGTGACGTTGATCGAAGAGCGAGTCAGAACGCTCGGCGCCGAAGTTTCGATTGTCCTGCGGCAATAAAAGCGTTTGCAGGTCAGACGAATCGTCGATCGAATGTGACCACGTGTACGAAGCGAGAAACTGGAAGTGATTCGAGAAGCGTTTCTTCAGGTCAACGTTCAAAGCGTTGTAGACCGAATTGCCATCCGACGTCTGTGCGTTGATCGATCCGAAAGGAGTGATCGTGCCCGGAGTGCGGAGTGTGCCGGCGAGTTGCGAATTCAACACGGCCGGTGTAACCAGACCACCGCTGGCTGCCTGGGCCAGGAAGTAATTCGGCGCGTTCGGTCGGAAGAAGTTTGCAATGGCCGGTGAGATGATTCTGCCGCGTGTTGGCGACAGCACGATCATTCCCGGAACGATGACGACGAGGGTGTCGCCTGGCAAAAGCGGATTTGCGAAAGCAGTGCCCGGCGCCAGGGTTGGGAAAAGACCGGAAGTGGCAAGCGCAGCTTCGGTCGTATTCGCCGGGTTGCGATTTGCGTAGCGCCTGAAGTTCTGGATTTGAAGATCGGTTCGCGGAGCGTTGACGTCCAACGGGTGCGGCAAGTGATGCGCGCCGACGTAGATATAACTTCCCGTAAGCGTCATGTCTTTGGTCAGCTGGCGCTCTATAGTGAAGTTACCTTGATTGGCATACGCATACTCAAAGTTCTTCTGAACGTGCAACGTGAACGGCAGCACTGGTCCAAAACCCGGAAAGGTTTGGTCGTTAAATCTTTGCCTGCCGAACTGATACTGCGCGCCCACCGCGACGCCCGGAGTCACGACGCCCGGAGGACAGATCGGTGTGGCCGGTCCACCCGGAGGACAAACGGTGCCCTGGAAAACCTGCACGGCGTTGAGCAAAGACGTTTGGGCCGGACTGCCCGGCGTTAGGATGCCTTGCTGTTGTTGCACGGCGTCGGCGATGTCAGAGTTGAATGCGATCGCAAGCAACGGGTGGTCGTAGAAAAGACCGAACGCGGCGCGAATCGACGTCTTGCCATCGCCCCAGGGATCCCACGCCACCGCTAGTCGCGGCGCCCAGTTGTTTTTGTCGCGCGGAAACCCTTGCTGCACGCCCATCGCATCCTGCGCCGCCAGAATATCCGCGGCTGAGAGGTTGATTCCGGATAACGGATCGCGGAGCGGAAGTGTCGGAACCTGTTCCGTAACCTCGTAATCGTACCGAACACCGTAGTTGAGAGTTAAGTTTGGACGTACTTTCCAGGAGTCCTGCGCGAAGAACGCCAGCGGTTTGTTGCCAATGCTGCTTACCGGATTTCCGAAGCCTTGAATAAAGTTGGCCGGGAATCCCAGGCCGTACTGCTGCACCGACGTGAAATCCGGTGGCGGCGGCAATCCCGGCGTAGTACACAGCGCGGAGACTAAAGTGCATGCGCCCAGGCCGCCGAAATTGAAGAGCCCGGCGAAGTTCAACTCAAAGATCGCCTGTGGAATGCGCACGTAAGCAACGTCGCCACCGAATTTGAAGTTATGGGTTCCATGAACGACGTTCACGTTATCGGTAAACTCGTAGCGTGTCTCAGTGCGTTGAACTGGCGAGAATAGTTCGCGACCAATGAACGCGGTGCCGGAAATATTGAACGCCACTGCATCGCCGTTCTGCGATTTGAAAGTCGCGCGGCGCTCGCCGAAGTTGAAACGAAGCTCGTTTACAACGGTGTTGGAAAGTGTCGAAGTCAGTGTGGCGACTGCCGAAAAATCGCGCAGCTTCTGAATGCCTGTGCGCGAGAAATCATTCTGGCCCAGCGATTGGTTTTGTGATTCGACCTGAAGACCGGTGATCAAGCTTGGGTTGTAGCCGAACCGGAAACTGAACTGATGATTGTTTGTGATCAGATGATCGAGGCGAAACGAGTTGAACGTGGTGTCGTCCGTAATCGGAAAGACTCTCTGCAGATTATTCAGCGGTCTGAACGCGATGAGCTGGCCCGCGGCGTTAGCCGTGTTTACGGGCACAGGCGCGCTCGAAAGGAGGAAGCGGCCACCAACGGTCGAGCCTGCCGGGATCGGAGTCAATGCGCCCAAGCCCGGAAAGATCACGAGTGGGTTCGTGCCGGTAAGCGCGGTTGAACCGCCGCTCGACGCGAGAAATGCATACGGAACGGCCAGGGCGGTAGCGCCTGCTCCCAGCAGCTGATTAATGTAAGTTACCTGTGCCGGGGAAAGATTTCTGAAGGTCTGTCCGGCGATCGTCACGTTGGATGTAAGGTTCGCGGTTACATCGCTCGTAAAGAAGCCCGACTCGTTTCGGCGTCGTTGTTCGAAAGCAAAGAAGAAGAACGTTCGATCGCGATCGAGCGGTCCACCGAGAGTGAAGCCATACTGTGCGCGCGTGAATGGTGGATCTTCGATGGGCGCAAAAGCGTTGCGCGCCTGGAAACTGCGATGACGCAAAAAGCCGAAGATGTTTCCGTGCAGATCATTCGTGCCTGACTTCGTGACCACGTTAACCACGCCGCCCGCCGAGCGACCAAACTCAGGCGCAAACGAATTCGTGACGACCTGAAACTCCTGCACTGCTTCCTGACTGACAGTCGAGCGCGATGCGTTTACGGAGTTGTCCGTGTTGTCCGCGCCATCGACCTGGACGAGGTTCGAGCGACCACGCTGGCCGCCGAAGTTCAAACCGGTCGTGGGCGCTGGTCCAATCGGGCGGCCATTGTCGCGGCCGACCGTCGAAGTCGTAAGGGTAAAGTTTATATAGTTCCGTTCGTTGATCGGAAGGTTGTTGATTCGCTGCTGATCGATGGTAGTGGCGACCGCGGTTTTGGATGTCTCAACTATTTCCGCAGTCGCATCGGAGACGGTGACGGTCTCGCTAACCGGTCCCGGCTCGAGTGTAATGTCGTCAATTTTCGCAGCTTGCCCGATCGTAACCGTGACTTTTGGCGCTACGGCTTTTTTGAAGCTCGCCGCCTCGACGGTTAGCTCATAGTCGCCGGGTGGCACGGCGACGATCCGATAAATACCTTCGTCGTTAGTAGTGGTCGCGCGCGTGAAGTTGGTGGCCGGATTGCGCGCGGTCACAGTCGCATTAGGGACAACCGCGCCGGTGGAGTCTTTTACAAGACCCTGGATGTCGGCGGCGTTTGACTGTGCCTGACCGAAAGCCGCGTGGGCGGAGAGAAGTAAGACCATTAACAAAGCGGGGATTTGAAATGATCTGATAAGCCGGGGCATTAACGATATAAACATCGTCATTTCTCCTTCGTTGTTATTCGCGGCTCTGGAATTCGCGCGGTCACAAAGACTCGTTTGGTTTACCTTAGCT
>DATENQ010000260.1:0-4661 GCA_035275005.1 Pyrinomonadaceae bacterium
TGCAAACTACTCCTCAGCGCAATCAGCTAACAACGATTTCAAATCGATCACGCAAGGCGATCCGGTTTTGGCTGACTCGAGCATTTTCAAACACGCTATCGTTGCCCGGGCGCCATCCCGAACTGTCGCTTCAAGTGGAGAACCATCCCTTATGGCAGTGAAGAATGAGGCAAGTTGAGCCTTATAACCTTTGTCAGGCCACCACTTATTCATCGTCCTGGAACCCTGTGCCTGTAACGATACTTTCTTGAAGTCTGACGCTGTCAAAGTCATGTTGGACGAAAAAACTTCGACCAATTCGCCGGCAGACTGCTTTGACCCGACAGTGCAGTAAGTCAAATTTCCGATCGAACCATCCGCGAATTGGAAACTCGCAACCAGATTATTCTCGCCGATGTAACCTTTACTGTCCGTCGGCAGACCAAACGCGGAAACTTTTACCGGCTCCGAGTCGAGGAGCCAGTACATCAAATCGATAAAGTGAACAGCTTCACCAATGATTGCGCCGCCGATCGTCGGATCTGCCATCCAGTAAGAACCGGAGATCCCGGGAGAATGAACACGGCACTGAATAACTGCGGGAGCGTTTCTTTTCACCAAAGCCTGTTTTTGCGCGACATAAAAAGGCGCGAAGCGACGATTGAAACCGACGGTCAGTTGCTTACCGCTTTCGGTGACGGCACGACACAGCCGCACACACTCTTCCTCCGAAAGCGCCATCGGCTTCTCTACGAACACATGTTTACCTGCCTGCAATGCCGCCAGAGATTGTGGAAAGTGATGTTGGTTTCGGCTGAGAACAAGAACTGCATCGATGTTCTTGTCAGCGAGCATCTCGTTGTAGTCTGAGGAGCAATACGCAGCGCCAAAGCGGCGCGCATACGTCTTACCTCTCGCGCCACTCGCCGAAACGATCGCTTCGAGCTTTACGTTTGGTACCGACGACAACACCGGCAGATGAGCCCAACGAGCTATGTTGCCGGCGCCTACGACACCAACACGCAGCTCCGATCGCTTTCTCTCCGTGCTTTCATGTACGGCGACTCTGCGCGCAGGCTTGAACGTTCCGAACCCGTTTTCACTTACGTCCGGTTTCGGATATTCGAGTACGACGGCAACGCTGTTGGAAGCAGGGCTGAGAATCGTTTCGTAAGCTTGGGCGGCATCGACTAACGGGAATTTATGACTGATGAGCGAGTCAATGTGGAGGCGTCCGGTCCCGATTAACCGGAGAAACTCTTCCATGTTCCGGTTCTCGGTCCAGCGAATGTACGGCAGCGGATAGTCCTGGCCCTCGCGTTCGTAACTAGCGTCGTAACTGCCTGGTCCATACGCCCGCGACATGAAGAGTTGAATCTCTTTTAGATACATCTCCTCCCACGGGAAGCTGAGCTCGACTGCGCCTACGATCACGAGCCTTCCGCGATCGCGGCAAATCCTCAACGCCTGGTGACAAACAGTGGACGACTTGGACGCCGCCGTTACGATGACGCAATCGACGCCGTGGCCTTCAGTGATCAAGTTGATCTGACTTTCGAGATCGTCTCCTGCGAGCAGACCGTAGTCAGCGCCGAGTTTGGTGGCAAGGTCTACGCGGTCTTTCTTCAGATCGATCGCGATCGCGATGCCGCCCTGGAGTCTGACGAGTTGGGCCACGATCTGTCCGATGACGCCCAGACCGAGAATCGCGACCTTATCACCCACGCCGCTCGCGGCAGTTCGGATCGCATTCAAAGCGATACTTCCGAGTGTAGTGAACGATGCTTGTTCAAACGAAACCTGATCCGGAACGCGCGCGACGAGGTTTCTGCCGGCAAGTATTGTCTCTGCGTGACCCGTGCCTTCACCGCCGTACGCGACGCGATCGCCGATTTGAAGATCGGTAACTGAATCGTGTTTATCGACAATTACTCCCGCGCCTGCGTATCCAAGCACCGCATATTCACTCAGCTTCGCGCGCACCTCAGCGATAGTCCTGACCGGACCAGCAACCTTTAACCCCGACCAGACTTTTTTGAGATGCGAAGGATTGTCGGCAACTTCTCTCACAAGACCCGCCTGATGAATGCTGGCGGTTTCCGTACCACTGCTGATCACCGAATACGAAGGCCTGATCAACACGTGGTGAGGGATGACGACCGGATCCGGCACCTCATCGACAATGATGTCTTTTATGCCCTTCCTGATAACTTGCTTCATATTTTTTTAGCAATCCACGTTGCCGGCAACTCAGCGGCAGATGTCACGTTGGCGAGTTGCTTGTAAAGCGTTAACCACTTTTCCCTGATAGCGTTTCCTGTAAACTGCTTGCTTGCTTCACGAGCGTTGCGCGCAAGCTGGACGGCGAAGTCCGGTTCTGCGAGCAATCGCAATGCTGCGGCAGCCATTGCTTCGTGGTCGTCAGTTTTGACGATGATCCCGGTCTCCTGGTCCGTCATGATGAACGGGATAGCGCCACCCCCCGGCGTTGTCACTACGTTCAGACCACTGGCCATGCATTCCGTGATCGAGCTCGGCATGTTGTCGATGTTGGTTGCCGTCAGGTAAATATCCGCCGAGTCGTACAACTTCGGCATATCAGCAAAAGGAACAAACCCGACGAACTTCGTGTTCGCGAGGCCCAGATTCTCCGCAAGCTTCTCGAGATCGGGACGCAGCCAGCCATCAGCAGCGACTGTTAAAGACGCCTCCGGATAACGTTTCTGAATCAACGCGAAGGCACGCAGGACACACGGAACGTTATAGAGTGGTTCGAGCAGCCGGCTCGTTAAGAAGATCGGTCGCAGCGTTTTCCGTTCGCGGTACGAAAAGCGATCGAGCTCGACGATGTTGAAGATGAAGCTTGCTTCGAGATTGAACCGCGCGAAGACGTCGACGAGATAACCTGACGGGACTACGATCTGATCCACAAGCTTGATGGTCGGAATTGCAGTACGCCAGTTCTCGAGATGGTCCTCAGCCTCGCCGCTCCGGTAATTCAAAATAATCTTTTTTCTGAAAAGCTTGCCGATGAGAATTGCCGGCGCTACGCAGCACAGGTACGAGTAGTAAGACGCTGAAAAGATATGGATTAGATCACATCTGGGAACTCGCGCCAGGAGCAAAAAGCAGTAAGCGATGGTTGTTACGAGCGTTCGCAGGTACTTGATGTTTTGCAACCAGCCCAGGAGACCCGGAAGCTCGGGATTATGCGGCACAAACGAAATCTTTACGGCCGGCTCGTCCTGAAAGAGTCCCATCAGGCGGACGGCTTGTCTGGATTGTCCTCCGATAATTCGCAGCGACGGCGCGGCGAGCAGGACGCGAATTGGGTTGTGTGTTTCGGATTCTATCGGCATTGGCGACTCTAATATATCAATAAAGGAGTGCAAAGAAGGAGGCTGGGGGCCACTGATGAACTATATATGTCTGACTCTCCACAATTTCCGCATTTCTTCAGGAGTTTGATCGAATTGGGCGTTTTTGTAGGGGCGGCACTCGTGCCGCCCGTCTCGGGATTTAGGCTGGAGACGGGCGGCCACGGAGTGCCGCCCCTACAGTTTTAGCAGTCGTTTATAAAGTTTCTCCACATTTTCTAACTGACGGGTGGTGGAGAATTGGTTGGAGGTGACGAGGCGCGCCGCGTGACCCATGGCTTCTGACTTGTCGGGGTTCTGAAGCAGGAAAATTACGTGCTCCGCCATCTTCTGGTAGTCTCCCGGCTCCACTAAAAAACCCGTTTCCTCCGTGATGGCTTCGCAGGCGCCGCCAACATCCGTCGCCACTACCGGCTTCCCGGCCGCCATGTACTCGAGAATCGAATTCGAGAAGCCCTCCGACGCGGAACTGAGCACACACACATCCGACAGCCCCAGCACGTCCTCCGTCCGGCTACAGCGTCCGAGAAACACCGTCCGGCTCGCAATCCCGAGTTCACCGGCAAACCCCTGCAAGCTCTCGAGCAAGTCGCCTTCGCCAGCCAGCAGAAACGCCGCGTCCGGAACCGCCTGACTCACGATCTGCATCGCCTTTAAAAAAGTCCGATGGTCTTTTACCGGCCGAAGATTCGCAACAATCGCAACAAAACGCGCAGAGGGCTCGATATCGATGCCAAAACTCGCCAACACTTCCGCGCGGTTAAAGTCAACGCGAGGCGCAAAGCGCTCAGTGTTCAATCCGTTATGAATCGTAACGATCTTCTCTTCCGCAACGCCTTCCGCGATCAGTTGCTGTCGAACACTATCGCAGTTAGCAACAACCGCGCGCGCAAGCCTGTACGCGCCGCGTTCCACTCTTCGCTTGTAACCAGCCCTCTTCGACGATTCGCGCCTCGAAGCAATCGGCGCCGGCACACGCGCAAGAGCGGACGCAGTCATACCAAAGATGTTCGTGTAAAAGTCGTGAGTATGAACGACGTCGATCTTCCACTCTTTTAGCAACGCCGCAAAACGGCGCACCTGTTTCGCGGCAGCGAGGTTATAGAAGCTGCTGAGTCGAAACTCCGGAATCTCCCGAAACCCGATCTCCTCCAGCTCCGACTTCAACACACCGCGGCTGCTCAAACACGCCACATGCACTTTAAACTTTCCACTCTGATGAAGCAGTTTGGTGAGCTGAACTGCCTGTCGCTCTGAGCCGCCCTGGTCGAAGCTATCGATTAGTTGCAGAACATTTCTCATCCT
>DATENQ010000261.1:0-2707 GCA_035275005.1 Pyrinomonadaceae bacterium
ATGGGGTCGTTTTGATTGTCATCATTTCCATCAGCATGATCGTGGCAGGGCGCCTTGAGAGATTGAGAGGATAGAAGAAATTTCGCGCAAAGGCGCAAAAGAGGACGCAAAGGGAAAAACTAGGGATGAATCTGCGTAATCCGCGTAATTTGTGGCTGCTTGTTCTCATCGCACTGTTGGCGATTGTTCCGCCAGTGCATTCGGAGGCTGACAAAGCCGAAGTCCATCAGGCTTTGCTCGATCTCACCAGTCCCTGGACTGTCATGTGTGTTGCCGCGCACCCGGACGATGAAGACGGCAGCACGCTAACAATCCTTCGCCGCAAGTACGGCATTCACACTGTCTCGCTCTTTTCCACGTTTGGCGAAGGCGGACAGAACGCGGTTGGCCCGGAGCTCTACGAAGACCTCGGCGTGATTCGCGCTCGCGAGACGATGGCTGCCGCTGAAGTGCAGGGATCTGAGCCGCACTTCCTGGGCTTTCGTGATTTCGGTTTCTCGAAGTCCGCTGAAGAAACGTTCAAGGCCTGGGGTGAGAAAGAGATCCTGCGTCGCATGGTTTTGCAGATCCGTTTGCTGCGCCCCGACGTCATCATCACCAATCACGACACAACCAGCGGTCACGGTCATCACCAGGCGACCGGGCGAATGATTCTTCAAGCGTTCGACGCGGCGGCGGATCCCAAGCAGTTTCCAGAGCAACTGAGTCAGGCCGGCGTGTGGCAGGTGCAGCGACTCTTCGTGCGCAATCGAGGCCAGGCCGAGGGAACGTCTGGGCCGCAAATGTTTACCGTGGATCCAAACGAAAATGATCCGGTTCGCGGCATAACTTACGCGCAACAAGCGCTTTTGGGACTGCAAAAACACGCGACGCAGGGACCATGGCCCAAGACCGTTCCCGCAGGCGGAGCACGACAGATTCGTTACGGTCTCGTCAAACAAGCGCCCGCCGCGCCACCACTTCCCGCAAATGCAAAAACGCCGGTTGACGGTTTGCAGTTACCGGAAGCAGAAGCCTCCAAATTCGTCGCGCCTACGATAGAAGGCAAACCGCTGACGGAGTTTCTCGATCGCCGTCTCGAATTGCTCGTCTCGCTATTAAGCGCAAAGAGACGTGGTGTCTTCACGGCTCCAAAAGAAGTGACTGACATCGATCCGCAGCGGTTCAAGTTGATGGTGTCGCGGCTGGACGAAGCACTGGCGACGGTCAGCGGAGCGTCGGTTGGGCTCAGCCCTGAGGGTTCGGTCATTCCGGGCGAGGAAACTAAGCTCGCGGCTGTTGTCGGCAACGGCGGCATGGCTGAGATTCAGATTAAGCAACTGAAGTTTCGTGGCCTCGGCGTGGATGCAAAACTCGACACCGCTGACAAGATCTTGCCGGGCACCGAAACCTCCGCCGAAGTGAAAATTGCCACTCCAAAAAACGCGGCTTTGAGTGTTCCTGCATCTGAACATCTCTACGACGGCCGGCTCTTTGGAGAGCCAGTCACCGTCGAAGCCGAGCTATCGATCGAGGGTGTTCCGTTTGCAATCAGCAATGAAACTCGCAGAGACATCGTGCCGGCTGTCGAGATATTAGACGTCCAACCGTCGCTATACGTCACAACACCGGCGACGTGGCAGAAGCCACTCGAGTTCAACGTACGGCTCCAGAACCATCTCGCAACAGAGTTCCGTGGAGTGGTGCGAGTAAGCGGCCAGAGTCTTGAGACGGGTCGTGAGCTCAATCTCGGTCCAGGGGCGACGGGAACATCAAATCTGGTGGTGCGCCCGCCGCTGCCATTGACCGGACCGGCCCAACATTCAGACGTTGTCATTTCGGTTGACTTGCGTAAACCAAAAGAACCGATTGCGAGAAGGACCGTTCCGGTGGTCTACGCTGAAGCGTTAGTGGTGAGCGGCCGCAAGGTCGGTTACCTGCCGAGTTACGATCAGACGCTGGAGCGAGCGTTGACAGCATTGGGAGTCGAAGCTACCAAGCTGACTGTCGACGCTATCGCTAAATCCGATCTATCAGTCTTCAACACGATCATCGTCGACAATCGCGGCTACGAAGCGCACCAGGATCTGATTCCGGTCAACAGTCGTTTGCTGAAATTCGTCGAGGATGGCGGCACGTTGTTGGTATTTTATCACCGGGTAAACGAGTGGAATCCGAATGAGAGTCGTGCGCGTCCGCAGCTCGCGCCGTATCCGATCATTATTGGCGACGAGCGCGTGACGGAAGAAGATGCGCCGGTCACGTTTCTGCAACCGAAGCATCCGCTGCTGAACTTTCCCAACCGGATCACGCAGAAGGATTTCGCGAATTGGGTGCAGGAGCGCGGGCTCTATTTTCCGAGAGAGTGGGATCCGAAGTACACGGCCGTTTTGTCGACTAACGATCCGGGCGCGCCGCCGTTAAAAGGTGGATTGCTGGTAGCGCCTTACGGGCGTGGGAATTACATCTACACGAGTTACGTCTGGTATCGACAACTCCGCGCCGGGCTGCCGGGTGGATACAGGTTCTTCGCGAATCTGATCAGCTATGGAAGGCGGAAGGAAGATTGATCAGCGGGGGCAAGCCCCTCTTCCTGACTTGTTCATTCTTGTAGAGAGCGTTCAGCGGGGGCAAGCCCCTCTTCCTGACTTGTTCATTCTTGTAGAGCGTTCAGCGGAGCAAGCCCCTCTTCCTGACTTGTTCATTCTTTAGGGAGCGTTCAGCGGGG
>DATENQ010000262.1:0-5427 GCA_035275005.1 Pyrinomonadaceae bacterium
GAAGCGCGGCAGGTTGGGCAGCGGTTTATAAGTATCTTTGAAGAGAGCAACGCTGACGCGATCGTTTCGCCGTCCGGTTCGTGCACGGCGATGGTCCATCATTACCCGCAACTATTTGCGGGCGACGCCGAGTGGCTGCCACGCGCGCGGGCGGTTGCGGCGAAGACTCACGAACGGAGCTCCTTTTCGATTCGTGTGCTTAAGGTTGAAGATGTCGGCGCAGCGTGGGAAGGACGCTTGACCTGGCACGACGCCTGTCACGGCCTGCGCGATCTGAATATCAAGAGTGAACCGCGAACGTTGATTCGAAACGTGCGCGGCGCGGAGTTTGTCGAGCTCGAACATGCGGACGCGTGTTGCGGCTTTGGCGGCACGTTCTCGGTGAAGTATCCGGAGATCTCGCTGGCGATCCTGGATCAGAAAATTGACGCGATCGAGCGCTCCGGTGTTGACGCTGTTGTCTCGGGCGATGCGAGTTGTTTGATGCAGATTGGCGGAAGGTTGTCGCGAAAGGGTTCAAAGATCCAGACGATGCACCTGGCGGAATTATTGAGCCGCAAATGAACGTCGATTAACGCAGATGAATCATTTAAGTAGTGAGACATTTCGAGAGAATGCGCGGGCAGCGTTGGCCGATGCGCAGCTGCGCGGCGCGCTCAAGAATGCTACGTCGCTATTTGGCGAGCGACGCAAGTCGGCGGCTGCGAGTGTTTCGAATTGGGAAGATCTGCGTAACCAGGCGCGCGCGATCAAAGACGAGGTGCTGTCGCATCTCGATAAGTATCTCGAAGAGTTTGTTCACGCGGCTGAGAGTCGCGGCGCGAAGATTCACTGGGCGCGCGACGCCGCGGAAGCGAACGCCATCATTTGCCGGCTGGCCTCGGAACACAAAGCGCGCGTCATCGTCAAAAGCAAGAGCATGACGACCGAGGAGACGCACCTGAACACCGCGCTCGAAGCCGCGGGCATGAAGGTGGTCGAAACAGATCTTGGTGAGTACATAATTCAACTCGCGGACGAACCGCCTTCGCACATCATCGCGCCTGCAATTCACAAGACGCGCGGACAAGTTGCGGAGCTGTTTACGTCAGAGCTGGGAGCGCCGCCGACTGACGACATTGCGCAACTCACCGGCACCGCACGCGCAACGCTGCGCGATCGTTTCGCGGCTGCCGATGTTGGCATCAGTGGCGTCAATTTTGCGATCGCGGAAACGGGCACGATCGTTATCATTGAAAATGAAGGCAACATTCGTTTGACGACGAGCCTGCCGCGCACGCACATCGCGGTGATGGGTATCGAGAAAGTCATACCGCGGTTCGCGGATCTCGAAGTGTTCCTGAAGCTCCTGCCTCGCTCCGCTACCGGGCAAAGATTGTCAACTTACCAATCGTTTATAACCGGAACGAAGCGACATGCTGCTAACGAAGGGCCGGAAGAGTTGCACATCGTGCTGCTCGACAACGGGCGCTCCCGCATGCTGGCGCATCCGATCACGCGGCAGTCGCTTGCGTGTCTTCGTTGCGGCGCGTGTTTGAATGTGTGTCCCGTGTACCAGCAGATTGGCGGACATGCTTACGGGTCGGTCTATCCCGGACCAATCGGGGCGGTGATCACGCCGCAGTTGATGGGGATTGAGAAGACTTCGCAACTGCCTTACGCGTCGAGTTTGTGTGGTGCGTGCCGCGAAGTTTGTCCGGTGAAGATCGACATACCGAGGTTGTTGCTGCACCTGCGTGGAGAGATTTCGGAGCACAAAGGCGGCGCCGGCGAGCGGTTAGCGTTTAAGTTGTGGGCCAGGGTTATGATCAGTCCGGCGTTGTATAAGATGAGTGCGGTTGCCGGCCGTGTGCTTCAGCGCGTTGTTCCGATCTCGAAAGCGTGGACGAGTGGACGTGATCTGCGTCCGATTGAGTCGAAGAGTTTTCACGAGTTGTGGTCTGATGAATAACGAAGCGCGACAAGAGATTCTCAGCTCTATCGCCACGCATCTCGCGGCCAGTGCGCCGTTTGACGCGCGCGAAACAGCAGTTAATCAGCCTGTAGTCCTGCCTGCTCAACCACTCGCTTCAAATCTGATCGATCTATTCAAGCAAAACATCGAAGCAGTCGACGGACACTGCATCATTGCGCACAGCAAAGGTGAAATCGCAGACGCACTTACGCAAACCATCAGCGCTCTGCAAAAGACAAAACTCCGCGCCCAACGCATTGCGATCTCAGACGCGCCCGAAGTAGAGCGCCTGATGCACATGACCGATCTCGAAATCGAAGAGCTCGGCATAGCGCCCAGCGCCTCTGAAATATTCGGCTTCGATGTTGGTATTACTACAGCGCAAGCAGCGATTGCAGAAACAGGGACATTGGTGCTCGACAGCGCCCGTGAACGACATCGATTCGTTTCGCTCGTGCCGCCAGTTCACATCGCTATCGTCGATGCTTCTACTATCTACGCAACTCTCGGCGAAACGTTAACGATGTTGCAAAACGGCAATGAGGTGAGCCCGGCGGTTACCTTCGTCACCGGCCCATCGCGTACCGCCGACATCGAACTGACGCTAACGATCGGAGTACACGGCCCGCAGGAACTCTACGTAATCATCAATCAGTCACGCTAATGCACATCATCTCCTTCGCGACTAAAGAAACAAACTGGCGCACCCCGCGCATGGGAATTATCCTGCACGCCGGCGATCGCGACACCGGATATCGTCTCGACTGCGAGAAGTTGTTTGATAAAGATGAGCGACCGGCGAATCCGTTGTCTTGGTTTGACATGGATGGGCCATGGTTCCAAAAGGCGCGCGAGACGCACGACAGGCTTACTCGTGACGAAAAAGCGCTCGCTGAGG
This sequence comes from Pyrinomonadaceae bacterium, assembly GCA_035275005.1. Taxonomy (GTDB): domain Bacteria; phylum Acidobacteriota; class Blastocatellia; order Pyrinomonadales; family Pyrinomonadaceae; genus PSRF01. The sequence continues at coordinate 2,853 of DATENQ010000262.1, forward strand.
CAAACGACAAAGGTTGGCTGGTGCCGAGCCGTGACCCTTACTGGTTTGCGCCCGTACCGCGACCGGGAAAGATCATCTGCATCGGACTCAACTACCGAGACCACGCGGCGGAGAGCAAGATGCCGATACCCGAGAAGCCCATCGTGTTTTCGAAATTCTCGACCGCGGTGATTGCGCCCGGTGAGCCTGTGGTGCTGCCGTCGACGAGCCAACAAGTCGACTACGAAGCGGAGCTGGCGGTGGTGATTGGGCGTCGCGCGAAGCACGTCAGCGCGGATCGCGCGTATGATTACGTGCTCGGCTACACGGCTTTCAACGACGTGACGGCGCGCGATTTTCAGTTTGCGGATGGCCAGTGGCAGCGTGGAAAATCGTGCGACACGTTTGCGCCGATGGGCCAGACGATTGTCACTACCGACACGATCACGGATCCACACAAGCTCTCGATCAAGCTCGTGCTGAACGGCCAAACGATGCAGGACTCGAATACCGATCAACTGATCTTTGGAGTGCCGGCGTTGATAGAGTTTCTGTCGCAGTCGATAACGCTCGAGCCGGGAGACGTGATCGCGACCGGCACGCCGCCGGGCGTCGGCTTCGCGCGCAACCCGCCGGTGTTTCTCAAACCCGGCGACCAGATGGAAGTGCTGATCGAAGGAATGGGTGGCTTGGGAAATCCGGTGGTCAGTGAAAGCGATTAGAAATTTTCACGCAAAGACGCAAAGCCGGCAAAGGTTTTCTTTGCAATCTTTGCGCTTTTGCGTGACAAAAACTCTTAACAGGAAAATCGAATGATGCGCAAATTTATCTTCTTGCTGGTCCTGCTCAGTTTAGTAGCCGCTTGTACTAAGTCGAATGGCCCAACTCCGAACGCGAAGAAGAAACTCACTATCGCCGTCATCCCGAAAGGCACGACCCACGAATTCTGGAAGAGCATTCATGCTGGCAGCATCAAGGCCGCTAATGAGCTCACCGCGCAGGGCACCGAGGTCGAAGTCATCTGGAAAGGCCCGCTGCGTGAAGACGATCGCGAACAGCAGATTCAGGTCGTCGAAGGATTCGCCGCGCAGGGCGTGAGTGGCATCGTGCTCGCGCCACTCGACAATCGCGCGCTGGTGCGTCCCGTGTCTGACGCCGAGCGTTCCGGCGTGCCGACAGTGATCATCGATTCGGGCCTGGAGTCGGAAGACTTTGTCAGTTTCGTTGCCACCGACAATCGCAAAGGGGGCACACTCGCCGCGGATCGCATGGGCCAACTGCTGAACGGAAAAGGCAAGGTGCTCGTGTTGCGCTATGCGGAAGGTTCGGCCAGCACCACTGAGCGCGAAGAAGGTTTCCTGAGCCAGATAAAAGAAAAGTTTCCCGGCATCGAACTGGTTTCGACAAATCAATACGCGGGCGCCACGCGCGACACAGCGAAACGCGCTTCTGAGAATCTTTTGAACCAGTTTGGCGACCAGGTGCAGGGCATCTTTACCCCGAACGAATCTTCCACCGCAGGCATGCTTCTGGCGCTGCAAGACATCGGCAAGGCCGGTAAAGTTTCGTTCGTCGGTTTCGACTCCAGCCAGACATTCATCGACGCGCTCAACGCAAACCAGTTGCACGGCATCGTGGTCCAGAACCCATTCAACATGGGCTACCTCGGCGTACGTACGATGGTCGAGAGCCTGCAAGGGAAACCGGTCAACAAAAAGATCGACACGGGCGTGATGCTGGTCACAAAAGACAACATGGAAGCACCGGAAGTGAAGGCGCTTTTGCATCCTCCGCTAGACCAATATTTAAAATAAATCCGTGTTCATCCGTGTAAATCTGTGGCTTAAATGATTGCGGAAGTAAAACCCAGACGATTCTTCCTCGGCGCCGGCCTGCTGCAAAACTGGCTGAATCGCGTTGGGCCGGTGCTCGGTCTGCTTTTGGTGATCGGCATCTTCTCTCTGCTGATGGACACGCCCTCGCGGTTCCTCTCGCCTAACAACCTTCGCATCGTCCTCTCGCAAACCGTGATCGTGGCCATCGGCGCGATCGGCATGACGCTGATCATTATCAGTGGTGGGATCGATCTGGCCGTAGGTTCGACGATCGCTTTGACCGGCGTCGTAACTGCCCTCGCGATCAACGCGGGCCTCCCGCCGTCAGTCGCGTTGTTGAGTGGGATTCTGGTGGGTGGTCTGGTCGGCGTCGTGAACGGCCTGGTGATCACGCGTTTGAAAGTCGTTCCTTTCATCGCGACGTTGGGAATGCTCGGTGTTGCGCGTGGTGTTGCGAAGTGGTTGGCGAATCAACAAACAGTAAACATGCCGGGCACGTGGTTGAATGAGTTGCTAGTGATGTTTCCGAATCCGTCGTGGCTGCTCGTCGCGCCCGGCGTGTGGATCGCGATCGTTCTCGCCGTGCTGGCGGCGATCGTTTTGCGCAATACGGTTTTTGGGCGGCGTGTATTTGCGCTCGGATCAAACGAAGCAGCGGCGCGCGCGTGTGGTATCGCGACGGATCGATTGAAGGTTTGGATTTACGGGCTGGCCGGATTGCTATTCGGTTTGGCGGGCGTGATGCAGATGTCGCGTTTGCG
>DATENQ010000263.1:0-4584 GCA_035275005.1 Pyrinomonadaceae bacterium
CTCGCCGGAGGTAGAGTTGTTGTTGACCTCGCTGTTATTCAGCTTGGGTTGTTCACTAGACATTGATACTCCTGTAGTCCCGGTAACTTTCAGCGCGTGTAAGATCTTATCGCGCTTCACTAAGCCGGAACAATCAGCGCAGGTGTTCGCTGACCGTCAGACAGTGTACAGCGGGCCAGTAGCTTAATTGACCTTGGCGTTGTCGGGAGTTGAAGGCTGGCGAGGAAGCGAGCCGTTTGGATTTGAAATGTCGAGCTAATTTGTTTCGATTACCGCCCTGCCGCGTAGTCACCCCGCTTGGTCCGACAAACACCCGCCGCCTTTTTACCGGGTAGGGCGGCACTGTACACGCCTGAATAAGCGCATGTCAAGGAAAGAAGGGCCTAAGATGTCGTCAGCAAAGAAGTTTCACGCAAAGGCGCGAAGAGGCAAAGAAAAACGAGCTTCTTCTTTGCCTCTTCGCGCCTTTGCGTGAAAACGTTTCTAACGATGCTCTTGCGCTGCGGAGACTGTGTCGCCACTTCGCGGAACGACGTACACGCCCGCGGAGTGCGAACCAACAAAGAGCACGTTCTGATCGTGTGCATCAAACGCCAGCGCCCAGATTCTCTGGCTCGGTAAACGTGAGCCCTTGGGATCGATGCGCGCCCAGGTGAGCCCCGCGTTGGTGCTGCGATAAACGCCACCGCCGACTTCACTAATCTGATAAGCATTACCGGCGAAGATCTCGTCGCCGTTGCGCGGGTTGATCAGGATGCTGGTGAAATCGCCGAACGGAAGATTGCCACCGCGGACTTTCCAGTTCGCGCCACCATCGTGCGACATGAACAGCGCCTGCTTGGTGCCCACGTAAACGTAATCCGGTCGCTGCGGGTCCTGAGCAATCACGTTGATTGGTACGTCGCGCGGAACACCGTCGACCTGGTGCCAGGTTTTTCCACTATCGCGCGAGATGATCACTCCGGAGCTCGGCGTTCCCACCCAAATGGTTTCCGGCCGCTTCGAATTAGTGGAAATAGACGTGGTGCTCGTGTCGTAGAGTTTCTGCCACCCTTTCGACGGGTCTACACTGCGATAAAGTCCGTTAGTGGTTGCCGCCAGAATTGCCGGTTCCTGAGTCGCAGGATCCACAGTATGGACCAGTGCGTGGACTGCGTCGGGCAGAATGAAATCGGATTTTTCGCCTGCTTCCGGATCGCTCGGTTTACCAATACCCAGCGCTCCCATGGTGATTGCATCCAGCTTTCCTGTGACCGGTAAATGTCGATCGGTTTGAAACTTCTTCAGCGCCGCGGTAGTGGCTGGTCCACCTTTGCCGTCGGGCTCAATTCGATAATAACCGGATGCCTTGAGTGCTTCCTGCGCCTCAAGAATTGACTCACTCGGTAATGGCGCGCCGCGCTTTGGAGCCGGAGCACGCTTCGCCGTTCCTTTTTTGACAGGCGTTTTCTTCTTCTCAACTGCCCACACCGGCGCCCATGAAACGCCACGATCGAGCGAGCGATAAACTCCGAGATTGGTGCCGAGATAGATCACATTCGCGTCACGCGCGTCCTGCAGGATCGCGTAAGTGATCAGACGCGACGGCATGCTGCGCATCGAAGGACGCCAGCTCTCGCCGTTGTCGTTACTGACAAAGAAGAACCCACCGCCGGTAGCAGTGTTGATGGTGGAAGCGTAGACGCGATCTGGTGTTTCGCGATCGGCGAGAATCGCATTCGCGAATCGTCCGCTGAAGCCGCCGTTTGTCGGCACGAACGATTTGCCGCCGTCATTCGAGACCATCACGCCGTAGTTGTTGGTGCCGATGAAAATCATGTCGGGACGCGATGGATGAACAGCGATCGAATTGATCTCGAGTTGACGCGAAGTGGTCACCATCCACGAGTCCGGATCGCCGCCCTTATCCGAGCGCCAGAAACCCTCAGTGGTGCCGGCGAAGACGATTCCCGGAAGGGAAGGATGTTGCATGATGGCGCGCGTACGGCGCGACTGCGAGGGAATGCCCTGTACCTTGCGCCAGTTTCCGCCGGCGTTCTTTGTCTCGTAGATGCCGCTGCAAGCGGAAGCAATAATATGATTAGGGTCGCGCGGATCGATGTCGATGGCGAAGATGTCGGAATCGTCGATGATTCCCTCCTTGATCGATCTCCAGGTCTTTCCGCCGTCGTCCGTCTTATAAGGCAAATGGAACGTGCCGGCGTAAATCGTGTTGGTAGTACGCGGATCGATGGCCAGAGATTCGACGTGCAGCAACCCCGGAGTGCTTTGAGTCGGCAATTGCTTCCACGACTCGCCAGCGTCGTCAGACCGAAAGATCCCGGTGTAGGTACCGGCGATGAGAGTATCCGGATCTGATTCTGACTGCGCGAGCGAATGAAGCGCCTGATCTTTCAACTGTGAGCTCTCGCGCCAGGTCTGACCTCCGTCAGTGGACTTAAAGAACCCTCCCGGAACGTCGTGACGGTGCGCGCCGACGTAAATGACACGTGGGTTACGTGGATCAACGATGATGTGGTCAACAAAGAGTCGCGGCTTGCCGAAGTTGTAAAGCAAACTCCAGCGCTTTCCTGCATCAGCGGACGTGTAAATCTGCCCGTCGAGTGTTCCGAAATAGAATCGATCCGGATTCGAAGGATCGACCACCATGCCGCGCACGTCTCCTCCCGGAGGGCCGGTAGTGCGCCAGTCGTTCGAATACATTGCGGGATCGGCGGTATCGCCATCGGCCAGCGTGACCGGAGTACCTGGCGAGAGAGCGTAACCGAATAGCGCAAAGAGAGTAATTAACAGGGGGAGCAGCGTAGCAATTCTTTTCATCGTTAGTTCGTCCAGGGATCTCGACGTCAGGAGCAATCGCTCACCTTGACGCCTAGTTTATTACAAATTCCTTATTTTGTGTTCTAAAAGCTCGGGACACCACATAGGATGCCCTGAGAATAAAGCTCCGTTGTAAAAAACTCAGCCACAGATTTTCGCGGATAAACGCGGATTGAGTTCTGATCCGTGTTATCCGCGAAAATCTGTGGCCAAAAAGCAATCGGGCGATGCCTTTTGAGCATCGCCCGATTGGAACGGGGTTTATTCCTCGTCACCTCTGCGTCGTCGCGGTGGTCGTCGACCTCTCCTGCATTCCGGACACGGCGAGATTGCTCCCGTCGAGTCGGCTGCAGGTGGTGTCGAGCCTGCCGGTACGATCCAGAGTTGCACGGTCAGGTCTGAACGGCAGCCACCGTCGATAACGGTGATACGTCCAGCTTCTATTCCGCGCGTATTGACGAGATAGTCTTTAGCACGGTCACCACGCTGTTGCGCTTCACCTTCGCAGCTACCGTAGACGATGATCACACCGGTCGAGCCGGGCTCGTTCTGGAGCTGGATGGCGTAGTTGTCGAGTCTGGCCTTCTCATCGTTGAAGCGGATGTTGCCGTACTCGTCAAACTTGCGCGGTGGTTGCGGCGGCGGCTTCACACCGGTCGTGCAGGATGCCGTTGCGTTGCAAGTCGGATCCAGACCACCGATATTGACCGTAGCAGTTACGCTCTGACCACCGGCACCCGTGGTATCGACTGTGATGGTCGAAGTTCCCTGACCACTCGAGATCGTTCCCGTGGATACTGACCAGTTAAAGGTCGTGGTGGCGCCACCGGTCTCGCCGGAAATACTTGCCGTGAACGTAATCGGCTGGCCGGCCTCAACTTCACTCGGGCAGCTCACCGATACGGTCGGACATGGCGGTTTCGGAGCGACGCAGCCGGTGCAGTCTGCAACCGTCACTGTCGTCGAGCCACTGGCCGTGTGTTGATTACCGTCATTTACTTCTACGGTAGCGGTGTAGGAACCATTGGCAACACCGGTAAGATCCCAGGTTACCTGGCGCCCTTCACCACTAAGCCGTCCACCGGTTACCGACCAGGTATAAAGTAACTGGTCGTTATCCTCGTCTGTAGCATTAGCAACCAGCGTTACCTCACTGCCAGTCGCCGTACAGGTTTCTGAACTGGTCGGCGGCGGGCAGGGCCGGAGCACTGATGCCATCGACGGCGTCACCGAGCTGACTACTGGCGGCCGATTTGGCGGTGGCGGCGGTATGCGCGCATTGCGATGCCCCGCCCAGAACTGCACGATGAAACCATTCGGCTCGTCTGAGAAGTTGAATCCAATCGGGAAGCCTTGCGAAGTCACCGGTCTCGAAGTACCCGGTACGACCACCAAACCTCTTCCAATCACATTCACATTAGTGACCTGTTGGACCGGAATAGTGAAGTCTGCTGGATTGAAGTGGTCCATATCCTGCTGGTTGATGTGCCGGCGATAAGCGAGGCCGATACCGAACCAGCGACGCGGATAGATCTTGATACCGCCGAGGGCATCAACTGGATTGTTGTTGAAAGCATTTGGCGTGTGGCCGCCAACGTATGTAGTCGATCGTACTTCGACGATCGGCTGGAAGTGCTCGTTGAGCGGGAAGTCGAATCCGACGCCGGTGATCAACTCATCGGGCCGATCCAACAACACAAAGTCGCCGAGACCTTTCGGGTTGCTGTTCAGAATGTAACCACCGTTGGCTGACACATTGACGTG
>DATENQ010000264.1:0-5151 GCA_035275005.1 Pyrinomonadaceae bacterium
TTGCCCCCGCTGTTGGGAGAGCGGGGGCAGCCCCTCTTCCTGACTTGTTCTGTTTACAATTCGCTCTTTGTGATTTTGAGCTTAGTGGGCTAGATGCTGTTTCCCACCGCGCCCTGGAAGTTGGAGCGATAATTGCGGCTCAGGGTGAGTTGTTTGCCGTTCTCCATGATGACGCGATACTCGCCGTGAAACCACGGCTGCATCTCTTTGATCTTGTCGATCTTCACGATGGCCGAACGATGAATGCGGCGAAACTGCCGCGGGTCGAGCTGTTCTTCAAGACTGCTGATCGTCTCACGCAGCAGGTAGCCCTTCTGATTGTCAAAGACGCGCACATAATTTCCTTCTGACTCGATACAGTGAACGTCGTCGATGTTGAGAAAGAAAACGCGACCGCCATTTTTGATCACCAGTCTCTCAAGATGGCGCGGGCCGGATTTCAGTTCTTCGAGCAAAGCGAGGATGTGGCGATCTCGTTCGCCGCCCTGATCGAGTTTGATCTGTTCCTTTACCCGGTTCCAGGCCGCGTCGAAGCGCTCGTGATCGAAAGGCTTCAACAGGTAGTCGAACGCGTGGACCTCGAAGGCACGCACCGCATACTGATCATAAGCAGTCACGAAGATGACATAAGGAGTTGAATCACGGTCGAACGATTCGAGCACTTCGAAACCACCCAACTCGGGCATTTGTATGTCCAGAAAGACGAGGTCCGGCTTTAGCGACTTGATCGCCTCGACTGCTTCACGACCATTCGCACACTCCGCGACTATCTCGACGTCCGAATCATTCTCCAGCATCTCGCGAATCATGTCGCGAGCTAGTGGTTCATCGTCGACAACCAAAGCACGAATACGGCTTGCGTTCGTCACTTTGCCTCCCTAACAAGTTGTGAACAACGCAAAAGAGTTGGGTGTGAGTGAGATCACACAGTAAACCGTTTACGATATTTTTGGATGCGAGGTTTCGTGGATGAGATGGAACGAAAAATCGGAGATTGCAGATATAAATTCCGCTACTTACCCGGCTCGCGAGGTATTTCCAGGGTCACGACGAGCCCTCCCGAAGGGTTGTTGCTCAGTTCAAAGGTCGCGGCGTCACCGTAAAGACCGACCAGCCGAGCCTGGGTGTTAGCCAACCCCACTCCTCGGCCACGACCCACATCGAGAACTCCGTCCGACTGAATGCCCGGGCCATTGTCCCTTACCTCGATACGAACCACCCCATTCCGCGGCGCGGCCACCACTTCGACGCGACCCAGCGTCGAGTTTCCGACGGCGTGTCGCATCGCGTTTTCCACGAGTGGCTGGAGGATTAGATTGGGAACGAGAACGTCGAGCACCTCGGGATCGACGCGAATGTCGGTCGTGAGACGATCCTGGAAGCGTATGCGCTCGATCTCGAGATAGCCGTTCAAAAACTCGATCTCCTGTTTCAGCGTGACTTCCATCGAGCCGGAGTTCTCCAGCGTAAGCCGTAGGAAATCGCCGAGTCTCGTGATCATCTTGCGCGCACCCTCGGTATCTTTGCTCAGCATGGCCGAAATCGAGTGGAGCGTGTTGAAGAGGAAGTGAGGATGGACCTGCATTTTCAGGGCTTCCAACTGCGATTGGACAAGCTGCGTGCGAAGCTCCGAAGCCTTCAACTCACCCTTGCGGTAATTGCTGTAATAGTTGAAGGCATGGCTAATCATCAGAATTACCCAGTAAATGAGGAGCCAGCGATCGAGGTTGTTGTAAAGAAAGCGAAAAATCCCCCATGCCGTAATGCTCCCGGCTCGACCCCAAATAGACATAAAGATCGGGTAATTGACTATGAGAATGGCGCTAACCACAACGAGACTGAAGAAAAGATGAAGCAGCGAGCGTCGCAGCCAATTGTGACGTTCGATGCGATAGCGACCCGCAAGCCACAGGATTAAAGGCGTAGCAATTGCCGAGAGATAGCAAACCGATGCTTGTGAAAGCAAAAGACGCAGGTAGGGAGCCGGCTTCTCCGCCGAGAGATTCATCACGTACGCCTGGCTGCTGAAAAAGAATGTGACAATCGTCCACACTCCCAGGATCAAGCCGTAACGTACCAGTGGCTTGGACAGCAGGGTTTGCTCGTCTTCGTAGTTGGAAGGGTTACTCATCTTTGACTCGATCAGCGTTGGGCACGGGAGGTACTGGCGCAGCAATTCCAACCATATAACGCTTACTAACCTGGGCGGGGAGTACTTTGTGACCAAAAGGACTGATCGCGATGCAGACGGGCTCGCTTTCCAGTCCACAATTCAAACTGGAGTTTGGCTTGCGCCACCAGCATTTCCATTCCACCGAGCGTTTCGCAACCAGCCTCGCGCCCTTCGCGCATGAGTTTCGTCTCGATCGGATTATAGATGAGATCGTAGATGCAGCGCGCTCCGTTTAGTTGTCCCGCAGCAGCGGGTGATTTGTCAATCTGTTCGCCGGATCCTAAGGGCGTCGTGTTGATTACCAGATCGTAGCCTGCGAATTTTGCGGAGGAGAGCGACTCGCACGAAATATTAAATAACTCGGCGAGCGTCTGTGCTTTTTCGACGTTGCGCGCGAAGAGCGTCACTCGGGCTTTCTGTTGCTGCAACGCCCAGATTGCTGCCCGCGCCGCGCCGCCCGCGCCGATAATTGCGACTCTTCGATCGGTCAGCGAGTCAAAGCGTTGCAGGAGTGGTTCGATCAAGCCGGCCGCATCGGTGTTGTAGCCCAGCAGTCGATCATTCTCGATAACTACAGTATTAACAGCACCGATCTCTTTTGCGTTCGGTTCGATCCAGTCGAGATGTTTCATCACTGACTGCTTGTGCGGCGCAGTAACACTCAAGCCTCTCAGGTTCCAGTTCAGCGCCCTCGTGCGCGGATCGACCATACGTTTGAAGAATGAATCGACGTCTTTGACTTCAAACGGAAGATAAACGCCATTGATTTGTTCTGTAGTAAAAGCGGCGTTGTGGATGTGCGGCGAGACGGAGTGCATCACTGGCAGACCAATCAAGCCGCAAATCATTGTTTCGTCGTCGATCTGATCGATGTGATAGAGGGAACGGAGTCTAGGAGCATTGACTTGACCGGGCGCGGTGGCGCTCTCGTCGTCTAAGGCGCCGTAGGTTAAAAATGATCCTCGGGATGGGCCAAGTATGCGAGTGGCGATTCCCGGGTTGCCCATGGCGATGGCGATGATTTCCCTGCCCTCGCGACGCGCGCGATCGAGTAGTTGAAAGACAGGGATGCAATCGACGACGTCGTGCGCCTGGACGGCGATCTTCAAAACGTGAGCGGGCGTTTTGGCGAGACGTTCGTATATCTGTTGTAGATCACTCGGCACTCCTGAAAAGTCATGATGAGAAGCGATGACGCGCGACCAGTCAGGCGAAAGGTCCTGGACCAGCTCGCCTTCCACGTCCCACCAAACAGTGTCGCCGCGTGGAGCTGATTTCCAGAAAGTCTCTCTTTCTTCGCGGGTTAAGTTGCGGTGTCCTCCCTGTTCGGAAGGACGAAAGGTGAGAATCGCTGGCTGGCCGTGCAGTAGTTCAGCAATGTTCTGCGGTTCGTGGTCCAGACAATCCAGACGCAACTCTACAAAGTCGGCCCACTCGACAGCTCGCTCAAAAGCGCCCCGCAGTGCATCGAGATTGTTCTCGCACACAGGAACACAAACCCGGGCTAATTTGTTGGTATTCACTGATGTTTCACGCAAAGGTGCAAAGTGCGCGGTTCATCTTTGCGGTTTGCGTGAGAAATTTTGAAGCCTATCTCGATTCGTGGTCCAGGTGCCGCGTGGGCGCCTCAACTCCGAGATGACGAGTCGTCCCTTCAGTGACACTGGCCACCGGAGCGCGGAGTTCATCATGATTTCGCAACGGCTCGGCAAAGCTCCGTTGCATCGGCGGTGGCGCGAGTTGGATTCGCTTCTGGTTTTCTCTGACACGAATGTACTGGGCCAAGCCTGTACCCATGAGCGAAAACGCCGGTAGCAGCATCCAGAACCACCAGCCCTGCCCCACCCTGGAGAACGCGAGCGCGAGCGAGATGAGGAGAAACGCAATGCCCATGAAAGCATTCTTGAACGCTTGATCCAGCGTTAGTTCCTTGCCGCGTTTTCGCTTCGGACTGCAAAAGCCACCACCCTCGTCAACTTCCGGCGCAGCAGGTGGCTGGGGTTGAGTCATTTGCCCGGTCAGAGCCTGCGACACAAGGCTGATATTCGCTCCGCACCCGCGACAAAAACTCGCGCCGTCGAGATTTTGTGTTGCGCACTTAGGACAGAACATTCAGTTTTTGCCTTTCAACTTTGGTCTCGCTGGCGTTTTGCTTCGTATAACAGCACGCCCGCCGCCACCGACACGTTCAATGATTCCAACCTACCGGAGACTGGTATACGTACCAGAGTGTCGCAGTGTTCTCGAACCAACCGGTGTAAACCGTGTCCTTCGCTGCCCAAAAACACGGCAGCGGGCAGTTTCCAATCCCAGTCCGTGTACAACTGCTTCGCTTCCGCGGCTGCTCCAACCACCCAAATGTTACGTTCTTTCAACTGCTCTATCAATCTAACGAGGTTAGTGACACGGGCGACGGGAACATATTCGAGCGCGCCGGCCGCGACCTTGGCCACGACGCTCGTCAAACCCACAGCGCGTCGCTCGGCGATAAAAACCCCATGTGCTCCAGCGCACTCGGCGGTGCGCAAGATCGAGCCCATGTTATGCGGATCTTCGATTCCGTCCAGGCCCAATACGAGCGGCGGATCTGCTGTCCCGATCTTACTTTCGAGCTGATCCAATAATTCATCCGGATCAGCGTAGCGAGCAGCCGCGATGCGAGCCACAACTCCCTGATGTCTCACGTCGCCAAGCCCGCGATCCAGATCCAGTCGCGGCACACGATGAACGGGCACCCCCTTCTCACGCGCAAGCTCAATCAACGCTTTCAAACGCTCAGGCCGCGCACTCTCGAGGATCGTGATCGTCTCAATCTGTCTCTTCCCCGCACGCAACGCCTCCAGCACCGCGTTTGGTCCATAGACCACCTCTTTATTATCTCTATTTGATCTCTGCGACATATTTAGCGACAAAGAGAAGAACAAGTCATGAAGAGGGGCTTGGCCCCGCTGCCAGATGCGTTCGAAGAGCGGGGGCAA
>DATENQ010000265.1:0-2139 GCA_035275005.1 Pyrinomonadaceae bacterium
AACGTTAGATAAGCCGGAATCTCCATGCCGTCAGACGACGGATATTTGACCGGCTTCATCGGCGCGAGGTACGCGCGGTTCAACTTCTCGCGCGACTGATACTGAAGTGTCAACTTCTTGGTCGTGCGATCAAACAGATAGGTTGAGCCGGGATCTGTATCGGCGTTTGCGTAGATGATCCAGAGCTTTTCATCTTTCGTCGAAGATCCGAAACCGATTTCCTTGCCGGGAAGTTGTTTCTGCAGGTTTTTGTAATCTGCTTCGAAGGCTTTGTCTTTCCAGTAGATGCGTTCGCGTTCGTCTTCGTAGGAAGTGGCAACCAGTTCGTCGGAAACTTCTGAGAAGGTTGCGTTGCCGAAGTCAACGCGCTTCATCGGATCGGATTCGACGAGCTCTTCTTTACCGGTGGCCGGGTTGAATAGTTCAAGTCGGATCAGATCGACACCGGCGCCTTTGTTTGTCTGGAAGTAAACTCGCTCGCCGTCTTTGTTATAGCGAACCGGTCCACACGTCTCGAACACCGAGCAACTGTAAACCTTCGTAAACTTGTCCGCGTCAACGCGCAGCACTTCCGTGTCGCCGTTCTCTGCCGATCTGGTTGCGAGACGCAACTGGTCTTTCAGATCGAAGACGTAGGAAGTGATGCGTTCGGTGTTCTTGCGGACGAGTGTGCGCTCCCCCGTGGAGATTTTTACTTTGTATAGATCGTGCCAGGCTGCGTCGCGATCATTCAGGCCGACGTAGATCGCATCGGGCTCACTCCGCGGCACCGAAAAGATAGCTGCCCTGACACCCTTAACGTCGGTGAGGTTTCGGGCAGACGGCACGTCTTGTCCGGCAGCGGCAGCGTCCGCAGGGTTGACTGCGTAAACGTTGTAATTCTCGTCGCCGCCTTTGTCCTGCACGAAGAGGATGTACTTGGAATCGCGCGACCAGAAGAAACCAGGGATCGGCCGCTTGGTGTCAGCCGTAATCGGCTTTGCATTAGCGAACGGCTCACCGGTCTTCTTCACCCAGACATTGCGTGTGCCTTTGAACGGTTTGACAAAGGCGATGTACGCCCCGTCCGGCGAGATCTGCGCGCCGGCAATCTCGGGGTCACCAAAGAAAATCTCGCGGTCAATCACCGGCGGCGGGCCTTGCGCCCACACCGGCGCCGCGAGCGCGACGAGCAACAGGGTTGAAAGTACTAGCAGGCCGATAATTGAGCGGCGAGAACGCATAAAACACCTCTTTCGTTGGAGTGGAGATAGGATCATCCGTGAATGAACAGTTGTTTACGCACCTGAACCCTTTAGAGTTTCAACATGGAGTTTACTTGATTCGAGGTCAGAAGGTGAGATCGATTTCGATCTGGCCGAACTCTCCGGTGTTACTACCAGCCGTCTGAACGAGCAGGTTACTCGTAATCGAAAACGGTCTCCAGAAGACTTCCTGTTCCGCTAACGAAAGAAGGTCCGAGTTTTGAGATCGCAATTTGCGATCTCAAACACGGAACGTGGAAGCCGGCAATATCTGCCGTACGCATTCACAGAGCAAGGCGTGGCAATGCTGCTGTTCGGACATAAAGCTCCAGAAGTGACGTGAGCGCATCGTTCTAAAGAGAAAGTGGTTGGGTATGCAACAGGCGTTGAAAATATAGATAGGTCACGAACATTCGATGGTGTGTGAAATAAAATCTTCAATCTCGCGTTGCTTATCTTGGATAGTTTTTCTAGCCCATGTTAGTTTGTCGAGTTCAGTATCGATCTGGGCAACGACAGAATCTTGGTGATCTCTCTTACAATGGGGTATCAACATGCGTTCGACTTGTGACGGAAAGATGTTGGTCATGTTTCCCATGCCGCGCTTCTCGCGCTCAACTTGGGTTTGAAAAATAATTGAGCGGAAGTAATACCAAGCGAATCTCGGGTTCATCGTCGCCCCAAAGCGCAAACGCATGGTAAAGTCGCTAAAGACAGCACGCTCCTCACTTGTAAAAAGCCCCGATTTACCAATAGTCCCCTCGCCGGCACGATTTAGGACAACGTCACCTTTCCGCAATGCGAAACGCCGATTTTTGTCGAAAAATTCCAAGCTGACGCGGTGGCAATCAACAAGATCGATGATTTGCTCATGTTTAGTTGCGCCTGCATGTAC
>DATENQ010000266.1:0-12111 GCA_035275005.1 Pyrinomonadaceae bacterium
GCTGTTTGAATTCGATGAGCGGGGGCAAGCCCCTCTTCCTGACTTGTTCTAACTCTTAGTATTGATTTGTTCTAAGTCTTGTAATGACCTCTTCCAACTGCGATTACTGACTTTTACTTGTTTTATCGTCTACGTCGAACACCGTCGGATCGATACGCTGATTGAACTGAAAATCCGAAAGCGCCATGGTCCAGTCTGCTCTGAAATCGCCTTGACGACTCGTTATTTCCATGGAGATCTTATAACTGTGCGGCAGAATTAAACCGCCTTCTTTCTTGAAGTCGCCGAAGTCTTCCACGACCTTGTAACGGCTTTCGCTTTCACTCGCCGAATTCTCCGGCGTCCTGCCCATCTGCGCCACAATCGAACGATAGTATTCGGTGCGCACATGTTGAAACGTTTCGGCATCGAAAAACAGCGTGACGCGCACATCTGTCCCGCTCGGATAAAACTTCAACTGGTGCGTCAGACGGTCGCCAATTTTCTTCGTGCCTGCTGATTCGACTTTAACCTTGGTCTTGGATATATCCAGCAACGGCCAGGCCTGCGAGAGCGAGCCGCCAAAGACTCCCTGTTTGACGATTGCTTTATAGTTCCATAGAAAATCGCCGAGAGTGGAACGGGCGCCGGGACTTGCATAGCTGGTTGAGACGTCTTTACCGTCGAAGCCTACCTTTTCGTGCGGATAGTTGGTTGCATTCTCAAAAATCATTGCTACCACGTTCTTTGGACCTTCAGACGCCAGCACGACGCGTCCGCCGACCTGGCCCGTGCCTGGTTCCTTGAAAGTCGCCACAACTGTTCCGCCGACGACACGAGTCGTTACTGACTGCAGGGTTTCAGGCCCACCCATCGCCTCGAGATGCTTGGCTATGATCTCTTCCGTTTTGAGCTTTTGGCCACTGGCTGCCTGCAGGCCACACAACAGAACAAAAACCAATGACGTCAGGCGGCAGATTCTGGAATTGTTCATATGTTTAATGTCCTCCTCCCGGACCTAAAAATTCGGATAAAAGTAACATAATCATCGCCGCGCTATACAAGTTTCTCGCAATAATCTTCTCAGTAACTCGACTTGCGTATATACTGGCTGCCTGCACTTCACCATCGGCTAATTCGATTGCTACGGCAGAGGTCGATCATGAGAATAGTTGTCATCCTCTTGTTGCTCGTTCCGGCTATTCTTTTGAAGGCCAACCAGGATACTGCCGATAATCCGCCGGATGTTCAGATAGGCGAATTCTCCACGTCGAAGTTCCTCGCCTATGATTACAAAGGACCAATACCCAGAAGGACCAACAGTAATACGGCTGACACGAGAAGCCGGCGACTGATTTACGAAGAGGAAATCCGCAACCGCAACTCCATCGAGAATCGCAGTCGCGATATGCTGGACCTGGAAGAGAGTGTCATGAGAGAGGCACGAAATGCCCAGGCAGTAGACATGTTTCGGTACAAAATCAGCCTGAAGAACAGTGGGCTGAAGATGATTAAATCTGTCTCATGGGATTTTCAAGGGAGTTACACTGATGATTTCGCCGACACGACCCACCGGCAGTTTCGCTGTACCGCAAAACTCAAACCGAATTCGAGTGAGCGGTTTGAAGGGCAGAGTATTTTGCCGCCGGTCCGAGTGGTCTCAGCCTCGAACAAGACTTTCATCCAACGCGTAGTTATCAACCGCATTGAATATGATGACGGCACATTCTGGCAGCGATCAGAATGGCGCCCGCCGCAAGAACCCAGCAACCAGCCCGGACGCGGGAACTGCCACCCGCTTTAATGGACGCTCAATTTAGGCCGCAGTTGTACCTTTTTGTGGCGCGCGAAGCGAGCTTTCGATCCCGTCAAATGCTCTAGCAAGCGTCTGTTCGTCAGCCAGGTACACCATGCGAAAGTATCCTGCCCGCGGATCGCATCCGAAACCCGAGCCATGGACCACCAGCACGTTGGCAGTTTTGATCAAGTCGAGCACAAACTGCTCGTCGGTTCGACCGCCCATGTCGGCTACGTGAATCATCAAATAGAACGCGGCCTCTGGTACCAGGCAACTCAATCCGTCAATCTCTGCTACTCGCTTTGTGGCTAAATCGCGGCGGCGTCTGATCTCCTCCGTGAACTTTGCAATCGATCGTCGATCGCCTTCGAGCGCCGGTTGAATAGCATATTGGGCCAGCGTGGACGAACAGAGTCGACCACCGGCGAGACGAATAACCGCCGCGAGCAGATCGCGCGTCTGCGGGGTTCGATTAAAACGCATCCAGCCAACGCGCCAACCCGCCAGCATGTGCGTTTTCGATAGACTCTCGAGCACTACAACCGCCGCGTCCGAATCGGCTGCAAGCACTGAAACAGATGTAGGTGGTTCTTTGAAGCAGAGATCTCGATAGACTTCGTCGCTGATCACGAGCAGGTTGTGCCGCGCGGCGAGCTCGAGGAGTGACTTCGTTGTTGCATCACTCGTAATCGCGCCGGTCGGATTGCTCGGATTGATGAGAATGATCGCGCGTGTCCGTTCGTTAATTAGCGAGCTTACTTCAGCCACCGACGGTTGCCAGTTTGTTTCTTGATCCAGGTGATAGTAGCGAGTGATGGCGCCGAGCTTGTTGATAATCGCCGGATAGATTGGATAAGCAGGAGCCGGCAATAAGACTTCATCGCCGGGATTAACCAAAGCAGTAAGCACGAGATCCGCGGCTTCCGACGCTCCGGAGGTGATCAGAGTATCGTCTGGTGACGTTTCTGTTCCCAACGCAGTGGCGTAGCGGGCGATCGCCTCTCGCGCCTCACGCAAACCGGCAGAGTGAGAGTAACCGGTAAATTTCTCGCGAGTTGCGATTGCAACCGCCTCAATCACGTCTGGCGGAGGCTTAAACCCAAACGCTTGCGGGTCGCCAATGTTTAAATAAGTTATCTTGCGACCCTGTCGTTCAAAGGCCTCGGCGGCTTGAACAACATTCCGAATCGCGTAATGAAAATTTGTGGCACGATCTGACGGGTGGATCATGCCCCGCATTATATAGGTCACCCATACGCTTCTTCTAATCGATTTTGCCGGGAACTAAGCTCAAATGCGCGCTCGAGGTCTTCGAAACTTACTGCGACTTTTCTCAGCCGAAGCGTTTTGTCGCTCGAAACAGGATTAGTGTTCATCCGTGTCGTCTGTGGCTAATCCGGCATTGAATGAAAGCGCTTCAGATAATCGCGATACGCGAGCCACTGTGATTCGAACTCAGCTTCACTAAGATCCAGTTCAGCGCGGATGACGTTCGCGCCGTAACGCAAACGTTCCAAACGCTTTTCAGCATTCCAGTAGAGAAAACCGGCGCGACGATCGATCAGATCTTCAAGCGTGCAGACCATCTCATGACGACATACATACTGAACCTCAGCGCGGATCGGCTCAGCTGTCGGATCGCCTGGCGCTTCGTGAATTCGCGTCACCTCCGCGCAGATCTCATTGGCATCGAGACCATAACGCTGGTACAGAACACGGAAATACGACGTGAGCTTCGGACAACGCCTCACCCA
The DNA here is from genome assembly GCA_035275005.1 of Pyrinomonadaceae bacterium. Classification (GTDB taxonomy): domain Bacteria; phylum Acidobacteriota; class Blastocatellia; order Pyrinomonadales; family Pyrinomonadaceae; genus PSRF01. Next base: position 3,532 of record DATENQ010000266.1, read on the forward strand.
GTAAGCCAGGCTCTCCGCGACTGCTTCATTCGTGCCACCGATTGAAACCTTGCCGGTTTTGCAGTCAGACCATGCGGGGTCGCGGCCAATGAGTTTGGTGACGCGGTCGAGCACACGCGCCGCGGTAATTCGCGCGGTGGTGAGTTTGCCTCCGACCACGCTCACTAACCCTGACGGCGACACTTCGATGTGATCTTCGCGTGTCACTGATGACGAATCTGCCGAGTCGCCCTTAGACAGCAGCGGACGAAACCCACTGTAAACGAACTTCACTTTGCTCCGATCCAGTTGCGCTTCAGGCATGAACCGGTTGAGCGACGTTAGCAGGTAATCGACATCTGCCTGCGCTGGTATCGGCAGATCCGGACTGGCTTCTTCCCAGTGGTCCGACGTTCCGAAGAGAAAACACTCCTCGTGCTTCGCCAGGAAAAGCGAACGACCATCGATGGGCGACGAGAACACGATCGTAGTGGACAGCGGCACGTCTTCCTCTGCGAAAACGAGATGAGTGCCTTTGGACAGTCGTCGCGGCTTTGCAGCGTTGCGTCCATCGAGTTGTCGTATTTGATCGGCAAAGATACCGGTGGCATTGACGACCACTCTTGAACGAATGTCGAAATGATTTCCACTGAGCTCATCTTGAATTCGTGCGCCAACGACTCGGCTCCCTACGCGCACCAATTGCGTGACAGGTGCATAGTTCACTGCGAGTCCGCCGTTAGCTACGCCATCTTTCAGAACCTCCATGGTCCAACGGCTGTCATTGATAACCGCGTCGTAGTACAGGCATCCGCCAGTCAGTCCTTTCGCGGGCAACGCGGGCGCCAGCGAGAGCGTTTCTTCGCGGTTCAGGAATTTGTGAAAATGGTAGTTGTTAAATCCGGAGAGCGCCTCGTACGCGAGCATGCCGAGGCGCATTAGCCAACGCGACTCGCCTCGATTGCGATAAAGCGGAACGAGGAAGGGAAGTGGACGGACCAGCCGCTTGTTGAGCCGGATGTGTAGATTGCGTTCGTGACAGGACTCCCAGGCGAGGCCCAGGCCGAGATTCTTGATGTAGCGAAGTCCACCGTGAATGAGTTTGGAACTCCGACCGCTCGTCGCCGAAGCAAAGTCCTTCGCCTCCACGAGTGCGACTTTCATTCCGCGCAGGGCTGCGTCGCGAAAGACTGATGCGCCGGTTATGCCTCCGCCGATTACGAGAAGATCAAACTGCTCCTCCGTCAGTTTGCGAAAGATGAACGGGCGCGAGCGTTTATTGAATGTGTCGAGTCCCATCTCTGTAGTCAGGTTGATCGGGTCAGTACCGTAACGCGCGGTAGCGTCGGGTTCGTGTTGCCGGTCGTAACCCGACGCTACCGCGTTACGGTACTGACCCGATCTCGCGACAAGAACGTGATTGACGGAGGTACTGACCGGATCTCGCGACAAGAGCGTGATTGACGCGGTACTGACCAGAAGTCGCGACAAGAACGTGATTGATGCGATCGCGGCCTGACTCGACGGTGGCGTGCAGTCCGTCGAAGCCGCAGAAATCGAGCATGGCTTTGTAAACGTCAGGTGTGTAGTAAGTGGCTTTGTATCCGATGTATCGGCCGGAAAGTGCGTACGCTTTGGGCGTGAAACAGTCGGTGATGAGCACACCACCTTCAGCCAGGTTCCTGCGCAACCACGCCAGGTGGCGCAGCGTCTGCGGCTTTGGCAGCCAGCTCGAGAGTCCAACGAAAAGCGCGAGATCGAAAGGCGCTGCTTCCACGAGACGTTCGAGCAGCTGCGTGTCAGTGATATCACCTCGATGAAATGTGAAACGAATTCCGAGTCGTTGTGCACGAGCACTCAACTCTTCGTGCAACACGCCATGAGGATCAAGGTCAGCCGCCGTTACGTGTACGCGCTTCATCGCCTCGGGATCACGTCGCGCGATCTCTTCGAGCGGTCGAAATAGGTCGTAAGCAAAACCGCTTGGCGCAGTGAAGATACGGAGTTCGTCACCAGTAGCTAGCCGCGCTTCGATCTCGGGCTGGATCTTGCTGACGAGAATTTGCAGCCGGTCATAGACAGCACGATGAAGTGAGTATTCAAGAAAGACGCGATCGAGCCACCCATACTTTTTCTCATCACGATCGTAAATCGCGCGCATCACGCCGGCAGAGTAACCCTCCTTCAAAAACAACCGCCCGAGTTTTGAAAAGAAAAACGTCGGCTCGCGCCACGCGCCACTGAAGCATTTCAGAAACAGGTAACGGAAAAGATAGCGATGGTTAAGTGTTTTCCCTCGGATCGTCTCATCTGCAAGCTCGGTCGTGCCGAGTGGCGAGGTCGATTGATTAGCAAGACTCGCTGAGCTCAGATGCGGTTTAAGTGCTTCGTTGACTGCTTGCAGCGTTTCTCCGAGTGACAATTCATCGACGCTGATCACATGCACGGACTGCGGCGTGCGGTACGCCTGAAACGCCTGCAACGTTTTGAGATACATCTCGCGCGCCTGCGTCAGGTCGGCGAGGTTCTCATGCCTGTCAACTTTCTTTCCACGTGATCTGATCCGTTCCAAAGCAAGTTCGGGCGAGACGTCGAGAAAGACCACGACATCTGGCAGCCACGCAGTACGCAACCGCAGTAGTCGAGTGAGTTTATAGATAAGTTTACCTTTGCTAAGTGAGGGTAACCTTTGAGCGCTCTCCGCTGGCACTGGTTTGTCATCAAGAATATAAGAGAAAACAGCCTGAAGGTCTTTCGCTTCGGGAGTAGACGTATTCGCGTTATCGACAGCGCTTGCGGCACGCAGGTAATTACTCGCACGACCAGTGGAGGATAAGAAAGCATTTCCGTCGCTGATGAAAACTTCGGCGCCGTGCTGTTGGACCAGAGCTTCTGCCGCGCTGTCTTGTGAAAGCATTTGGGGAAGCTTGAAGACGGCGTAGAGTTTTGGGTGGTCCACGAGGCTCTTTGCGATGCGCTTGAGTCTGAGCGAGAGACGCGCCGCGATCGGAAGACCGTCGGGATAAAACCCTGACGCCAAATGATCCTGATCCGGCGCGACGATGCGAAACGAATCACTTGCCGAACCCACAACGAGGCCGTGTTCCGCGGCAAGAATTGCAGGGAGGGCGGTAGCCACCGTGCTCTTGCCACTGCCATCGATCCCCAAAACACAAACATGCAGACTCATGCTGAAACTCCCCGATAATCAGGACCAGGTACGAACGCGATTGACCCAGCCACGCTGAGACGAAGCTGTTTGCAGGTCGTAACCGGATCTTCATCCAGAAAAAACTCCACCTGGTCCCGATCGACGAAACGAATGTCCAAGGGCTGGTCCTTTCCTATTCGAATGATGCGCGTGTGACCGCTAAGCGGAATCATATAAATCGACAAGAACTCGTCTCTAACGGTCACACCGGGTTTGAAAGGAAGAGCAGCAATCGGAAAGTTCATTACAACTCCCGCCAGCAGTCGAAAACGTTGGCCGCGCACCTCAACGGTCTCCGCGAGGATAGGGAATAGCACGCAAGAGATGTAACGAATCAAGAACGCGAGTGCGTATTCAGAGTTGTTTACCCTTTCGAGGCCAAATAATCGGGCGACGTATCTGTGAAAGACAGAAAGACGTGCGCGCCAGGGCACAAGATCGGATGGGATGCGGCCGAATTGACCAAGTCCTCCTAACGAGACGCCGTGATGGACTTCAGACATTCCCGAGCTGGTCCAGGTTTCACAGCGCATCACGCAACATGGGACTGTGCGCCCGGCTTTCAGGTTCAGCAACAAGCCTTGAAGTGCCAGAACCGGATCGTGAGGAACACCAAACTGTTTGGCAACCAAATTACCCGAGCCCATGCGCAACGCTCCGACGCGCACGCGCTCTGTTGCGTGCGTGTCGTAGATCCCTTCAATCACAGCGCGCAGAGTTCCGCCGCCACCTCCGGCAACGATCAGCGCCGGAGCTTCAGACTCCGAAATGAATCTTGCGGCGCGAGCACGAGCCTCAGCATGATCGCTGACCAACTCGACCTTCACCTCGGCAAGCCCACCCAGCTCCTGCGTAAAGACCGAACTCAGACTCTGGACCACAGATCCACCCTGACCGGTCCCTGCACTCCGGTTAATCATTAACAAAGCTCTCTCGATCGGGAACATAGTCTTTGCAGGTGAGGCGACGTGATCTGACAGTTTTTACCTTAACAGGTTGGCCGAATCTTAGAAATAGGAAATGTGACAGTCCTTCAAACTGCCCTAAGTTCAGCACTTGATTTAGCCACAGATGAACGCGGATGAACGCAGATTAGATCAGCGTTCTTCCGCGAAAATCTGTGGCTAAACTCTTTAATATGGTAAATTTCCGAGCCTTGGCTCACGAACTTACCCAACTTCTGGAAGCCTGGAGTGATGGCGAGGATGAGGCTCTTGAAAAGCTCGCGCCGCTCGTTCACGCCGAGCTCTATCGCCTCGCCAAGCGCTATATGAGCCGCGAGCGACCGGACCATCTGTTGCAAACCTCAGCCCTTATAAACGAAGCCTACGTTCGTCTGATCGACTGGAAGGCTGTTCGTTGGCAAAACCGCGCACACTTCTTCGGCGTGGCGGCGCAGATCATGCGCCGTATCCTCGTCGACTTTGCGCGACGCCGCCCACGTGTCGATCACGATCAGGAAGCGATCCGCATGTCGCTCGATGAAGCCATGACGATCGGCACCGAACGAGATCCGGATCTGTTGGCCCTTGACGAAGCACTGAAAAGTCTCGCCGAGATTGACGAACGCAAGAGTCGAATCGTCGAATTACGTTACTTTGGTGGACTCAGCGTTGAAGAAACCGCCGAAGTCATGAAGCTGTCTTCCATCACTGTCACACGCGAGTGGAACAAAGCCAAAGCCTGGCTCTATCGCGAACTCAGTAACAACTAGCAAATGAATCGCGAGCTGTGGAAACAAGTTGACGCACTGCTGGAGCAGGCGCTCGAACAACCGCCTGAGCACAGAGAAGCGTTTGTCGTGAGCGTTGCTCAGGACAATTCCGTGTTGCGCGATGAAGTTTTGAGTCTCTTGAAGGCGCAGTCGCAGGCGGCGCAATTCATGGAACGTTCGGCTATGAAGGTAGCAGCGCAGGCGCTGGCGGACGACTCCAGGCTCACCACCGTTATCACCACTCTAGTGGGCCAGGAGATCGGAAACTACCAGATCGAAAAGCTGTTGGGCGCCGGTGGGATGGGAGAAGTCTACCTCGCTCGTGACGTCAAGCTCGGTCGCCTCGTCGCGCTCAAAGTTCTGCCGTTGCCGTTTGTCGTAGACGGCGATCGACTAAGTCGTTTTCAGCGTGAAGCACGCGCGCTTTCTGCGTTGAACCATCCGAATCTGGTAACTATCTATGAAGTCGGCGAAGACAAAGGTCTGCATTTCATAGCGATGGAATTAGTCGAAGGAAAAACGCTCTCCTCATTCCGTGACAAACTGAGCCTGAAGGAACTTCTGCCGATCATCGCACAGGTTGCGGAAGCGTTAGGCGCCGCGCATCAATCTGGAATCATTCATCGCGACGTCAAGCCTGACAACGTGATGGTCCGGCCCGACGGATACGCGAAGGTGCTGGATTTTGGATTGGTAAAACTGACGGAAGTTAAATCAGCGCCGGGAGTGACGGCGCATACACAGCTTGGCGTCGCCATGGGAACGCTCGCCTACATGTCTCCGGAACAAGCTTCGGGAGAAGCGGTGGACCATCGCACCGATATCTGGAGTCTTGGCGTCGTGCTATACGAGCTCGCTACCGGCCAAAAACCGTTCACGGGAGAGACGCGACAAGCGACCATCAACGCAATCCTCTCAATGCCGCCAACTCCGGTCATTACAATCGCGCCCAGTCTTCCACTTGATCTCGATCGCATCGTCAACAAGGCACTCGATAAAGATCGCGAACTGCGTTACCAAACGGCTTCCGATTTTCGCGCCGATCTTCGTCGTTTGCTGCGCGAGATTGATTCGTCCGCGAGTGGATCCGCATCGGTGCTTGGCGCGGTTGTCCGGCGTGGCTGGGTCTGGCCGGCAGTTACGTGCGTTCTGATCTTGATGATGGCGGCTATCGCTTTGTCGGTATGGCTGAAAGCTAAGCCTGTTGATTGGTCGCGCGCCGCGCATCTCCAGCTCACCAGCGAACACGGAACGGAGTTCTTTCCCAGTCTCGCTCCCGACGGCAAAAGTTTTGTCTATGCGAGTAATCAGAACGGCAACTTCGATCTGTTTGTGCAAAGAGTTGGTGGCAAGAATGCTACACCACTGACGCCAAACACGCCTTCTGACGAGATCGCGCCGGTGTTTTCACCAAATGGTGAACGAATCGCTTTTCGATCAACACGCGAGCCTGCCGGGGTTTATGTGATGGAAGCGAGCGGCGAGAACGTCCGGCTCGTCGTTCAGGGTTGCTTTCATCCTTCGTGGTCTCCTGACGGCAGGGAAATTGTTTGCAGTACGGCTGGTCACGAAGAAGCGCCGACGACGAGGAACACGTGGACCAGCGCGTTGTGGATCGCAAACGTCGAAACAGGCGAGAAACGTTTCTTATGTGAAAACGATGCGATGCAGCCGTCATGGTCTCCGCACGGAAACCGCATCGCGTTCTGGTTCATGCATCCGAGCGCCGGGCGAAGCGACATCGGGACAATCTCACGCAACGGCGGTGAAATAGAGATCATCACCAAAGATGCGTCGACAAACTGGAATCCGGTTTGGTCACCAGACGGCAAGTTTCTTTACTTTGCCAGCGATCGCAGTGGCAACATGAGCTTTTGGCGAATGGCGATTGATGAGGAGACCGGGAAAGTGCAGGGCGAAGCGGAAGCCGTTTCGACTCCTTCAAATTTCAATCGTCATTTGAGCTTTTCGGCCAATGGCCGGCGCATGATCTATGTTCAGACTGATCAACAGTCAAACATTCAAGCCACCAGGTTTGATCCGAATACGGAGCAGACTGTAGGCGAGCCCTTTTGGATTACGCGTGGCGACCGGAACATACATCGTCCCGAGCTTTCACCTGACGGGACGCGGTTTGTCGTGTGGCTCTCGCGCCGCACGCAGGATGACATTGCTGTTGTCAGCCGCGACGGTGCGCAGTGGCGCGATCTTACGAACGACAAGTCTTTCGATCGTTATCCACGCTGGTCACCTGACGGAAAGAGAGTCGCGTTCACTTCCGATCGAAGTGGTCGTTACGAGATCTGGGTGCTGGATGCCGACGCGACAAATCTTCGTCAACTTACTTTCGATAGTTCGGGTGATACTACGTTTCCGCTTTGGTCTCCCGACGGTACGAGGATTCTCTTTCGTCGCAGCTTTGTGAGCACAGTCATCGATGTGAATAAACCGTGGAGTGAGCAGAACCTGCGACAGCTGCCATTGCCTCCGGATAATCAACGATTTCTCGCGTGGGACTGGTCGCCGGATGGAAAGAAATTGATTGGCAGCTTGAGTGGTCCACCGACGGTCGTTGGTAGCTTTTCATTTGAGACAAACGCGTACGAGAAGCTGACTGAGTTTGGCGGTGCTGCGATGTGGCTGCCAGACAGCACTCGCTTCATTTTTCTCGTCAATCCTAACAAGCTTTATATTGGCGACGTTGGGACCAGGCGAGTGCGCGAGGTGTTATCGTCCGGCGAGAACGTGATTCGTAGCGTCGACCTGTCGCCGGACGGCAAGCTTCTTTACTATTCAATTAACTCATCGGAAAGCGACATCTGGTTGCTGGACCTCGAGTGAGCCTTCTACGCCTGCTTCGCAGGCTAAGGTCAGACTAGAACAAGCTGAGGGTGACGCCGATATTTGGTGTGACCGGGCGGAGCAGTCGCTCGTCATCAACTTTCGTGCTATTGACCTCGTAGCTAACGGCATGGCTGGTCATCTGTTCCGCGGGGTAGGGAACGAGCAGGTCTTTCAAGTCCGCGGCTCTCGATTCTTCCTTAAGCCACAGATTGTATGATTCGCTGCCCAGTATTACAGGCATTCGATTATGAATTGTCGCTAACAATTCGTTCGCTATGGTGGTGATGATTGCGCAGGACGTTATGGTGCGGCCGTCCTGTTTCCAACGGTCCCAGACGCCGGCAAAAGCGAAGGGTGCTCCATCCTTCATCCGAAAGTAGTACGGTTGCGCGATCTTGCCTATCCGCTCCCACTCATAAAAACCGTCCGCAAGGACCAGGCATCTTCTCTTTTCAAACGACTCTTTGAAGCTCGCCTTTTGCTCGATCGTCTCGACGCGCGCGTTGATGATTCCTTTTGCCTGTTTGCTCCAGAACGGAATCAAGCCCCACTGAAGAAACGTCGCCTCCCGCTGCGCCTCCCGCTCCAGAACTGTCAGAACATCCTGGCTCGGGGCGATGTTATAGCGCGGAACCAGATCCTGATAATCGCCCCAGTTGATCCGATCGATCTTTCTTCCATCCGGCGCTCTAAGAGTAAATCGCCCACACATAGCGGCGAGTTTAATCGACAGTTTAGCGTTTGGCGAGTTTGACCAATTAACACTTAAGAAAGAACAAGTCAGGAAGAGGGGCTTGCCCCCGCTGCTAAGTTCCTTCAACAGCGGGGGCAA
>DATENQ010000267.1:0-9053 GCA_035275005.1 Pyrinomonadaceae bacterium
TGTGGATTTCCTGGTCTCTGCCGGACAGAGTCTCTGGCAAGTGTTGCCACTTGGTCCAACCGGTTACGGCGACTCGCCTTATGCGTGTTATTCGGCTTTCGCTGGAAACACTTTGCTTGTGAGCCCCGAGAAGTTAATCGCGGAAGGTTTATTGGACTCGGCGCCAACCGCACCCGGCAGCGCGACCAAAGTCGATTTCGGCGAAGCACACAACTCAAAAGAACAGATCCTGCGCATTGCTTACGAACGTTACACGAAGACCACCGACACCGCTCTTCGTAGCGCCTTCGAAACTTTCGCCCAACAAGAGGCACACTGGCTCGAAGATTACGCGCTCTTTCGCGCACTGAAAGATGCTCACGGCGGCGTCGCATGGAACGAGTGGGAGCCAGCGCTGGTCAGCCGCACGCCTGCAGCGCTCGAGCACGCTCGCGACGAGCTGCGTGAAGAGATTGAAGCGCACATGTTCTACCAGTTTCTCTTCTTCCGCCAGTGGTTTGCTTTGAAGCGTTATGCAAACGACCATAGCGTCAAAGTCGTAGGCGACCTGCCAATCTTCGTCGCCCAGGATTCGGCCGATGTTTGGACCAATCCTGAGCAATTCAAGTTAGACAAGGCCGGCAAGCCGATCGTCGTCGCTGGTGTTCCACCTGATTACTTCAGCAGTACCGGACAGCTCTGGGGAAACCCGCTCTACAACTGGGAACGCATGCTCGCGGATGGCTTCAAGTGGTGGATCGAGCGTGTGCGTTCGACGTTGACTGTGGTTGACATCGCGCGTGTCGACCACTTCCGTGGTTTCGCGGCGTGTTGGGAGATTCCCGGCGGCGACAAGACCGCCGAGCGCGGACAATGGGTCGAAGCGCCGGGTAAAGAACTATTCACTGCGATTCGCAAAACACTCGGCGATCTGCCGATCATCGCGGAAGACCTCGGCGTGATCACTCCGGACGTGGTCGCGTTGCGCGAGGAGTTTGGCTTTCCCGGAATGCGGATCTTGCAATTCGGTTTTGGCGGTGATTCGAAGAATATCGATCTACCACACAACTACGTCCCGAACGTCGTCGCTTACACCGGCACGCACGACAACGACACGACGGTCGGCTGGTTTCGTAGTGTTGCTGGCGAGGGTTCGACGCGGACAGCGCAACAGATCGAGCGCGAACAAACGTTCTGCCTCAATTACCTGAACACAAATGGCGACGAGATCCACTGGGATTTCATCCGCGGCGTACTCGCTTCGGTCGCGAACACCGCGATTATTCCCTTGCAGGATCTCCTTGGCCTCGGAACTGAGGCGCGCATGAATCTCCCGAACAGCACGGAAGGAAACTGGGCCTGGCGTTACCAGCCCGGAGCCCTGAACGACGAGATCGCATTACGACTGGGGAAACTAACTGAACTCTACGGAAGAAAATTAGCCACAGATTAACGCAGATGACACAGATCAGAAAAAAACTGAAAAATCATTTAACAGGTCTGATCTGCGTCATCTGCGTTAATCTGTGGCTAATTTCTTCTGTAGCAGCACAGACCCCTGAGATTTTCAAAGTAGATCCGCCAAGCTGGTGGGTTCGAAGTTCGGTAAATCCCGTGCGGCTTATGATTCGGGGGCGTAATTTGCACGATGCCCGGGTGCAGGCTAGTCCGGGATTGCGCGTGGTTGGTCCACCGAAGATCAACGAGCAAGGGACCTATATCTTTGTCGATGTCCAACTTGCGTCAGCAGGACAAAAGACTATAACCATCACTACTCCGAAGGGCTCTGTTCAAGCGCCGTTTGAAGTGCTTACGCCGTTGAATCGCGCTGGACGTTTCCAGGGCTTCTCGCCGGCGGATGTGATGTATCTGATCATGATCGATCGTTTTGCTGACGGCGATCCTTCAAATAACGGTAACCTCTACGACCGCAAAAACAAGTTCTACTATCACGGCGGCGATCTACAGGGCGTCATCGATCGCCTGCCTTACCTGAAAGAGCTCGGCGTCACGGCCATCTGGCTAACGCCCTGGTACGACAACTACGATCGACTAAACAAGATCGAGTTGAAGGAAGACAAACCCAGCACCGGCTTTCACGGCTACAACCCACAGGACTTCTACGCTGTCGAAGAACACTTCGGAACACAGGCAAAGCTGCGCGAACTGGTAGAGGCTTCTCATCGCGCGGGTATAAAGATCATCCAGGACCAGGTGATGAACCACACTGGCCCATATCATCCATGGGTCGACGATCCGCCCACACCATCGTGGTTCAACGGCACCAAAGCGCGCCATCTGAAGAATTCCTTCCAAACCTGGGTGCTGCACGATCCGCGCGCGGTCGAGTCGCTGAAACGCGAAACGATGGAAGGTTGGTTTCTCGACTTCCTCCCGGATCTGAATCAGCACGACCCGGAAGTATCGCGTTACCTGATTCAGAATACGTTGTGGTGGATTGGCACTACCGGTCTCGACGGCATTCGCATGGACACGTGGCAATACGTGCCCAACTCGTTCTGGCGTGATTGGAACAAAGCGTTGAAGCGCGAGTTTCCAAATTTCAGAGTGGTGGGCGAGGTTAAGGATGGCGACGTGGTCCATACGTCGTTCTTTCAGGGCGGCAGAGTTCGCTTTGATGGAGTTGATTCGGGCCTCGATTCGTTGCTCGACTTCCCGCTCTTCTATCCGATACGACACGCGTTTGCCGAAGGCAAGCCGATTGACGAGATTCCCAAGACGCTCGCCAAAGACTATCTCTATACCAACCCTGAGATCCTCGTCACCTTGCTTGGCGGACACGACGATGGTCGCTTCATGAGTGAGAAGGGCGCGACGATCGCTGGTCTCATGCTGGCGAATACGTTTGTGTTGACTACGCGCGGCGTGCCGCAGCTTTACTACGGCGACGAGATCGCGATGGAAGGCGGCGACGAGCCGACCACGCGCGGCGATTTTCCGGGCGGATTCCCCCGCGATATGCGCAATGCGTTTACGGAGGCTGGTCGCACCAAAGAAGAGCAGGAGTTGTTTGCGTACATTCGACGACTAACTAACTTGCGGCGTGAGCTCGAGCCGTTGCGGAGCGGCGCGTTGATCAACCTCTACGTTTCCGAGCAGCAATACGCGTATGCACGAGGCAATGCTGTAGTGATTGTGTTCAATAACGACGACAAGGCAGCGGAGTTCGAGTTTGATGTTTCACGCGCGGGGATGAGAAACGGTGTTGTAATGCATGATCATCTCAATGTAAGCCGCGACGTCACGGTCCGCGACAGCAAGTTGCACATCAGCTTGCCCAAACGTTCAGCAGCAATATTTAGCCACAGATCACCCAGATAAACACAGATTTTTATCCGTGTTATCCGTGTCATCCGTGGCTAAAAGGAAATCCTTTATGCAGAAACCACGCTTGAGCTTCTGGCAGATCTGGAACATGAGTTTCGGGTTCCTCGGTATTCAGTTTGGCTGGGGTTTGCAGCTCGCCAATATGAGCCCGATTTACAAATACCTGCACGCCGAGGAGAGTTCGCTGCCTTATCTCTGGCTCGCTGGTCCAATCACCGGTTTGATCGTTCAACCGATCATCGGATCGATGAGCGACCGTACGTGGAACCGGCTTGGTCGACGCCGTCCTTATTTCCTCACCGGAGCGATTCTCGCCAGTATCGCATTGTTCTTCATGCCTGATTCGTCCGTGCTGTGGATGGCTGCCGGACTGCTGTGGATCCTCGACGCCAGCATTAACATCACGATGGAACCGTTTCGCGCGTTTGTTGCCGACAAGCTGCCGGAAGAGCAACGTACACTCGGATTCGTGATGCAGAGTTTCTTCATAGGCATCGGCCAGACGCTCGCGAATGCATTGCCGTACCTGTTCTCGGCAATGGGTGTTGTCGGCGTGATGGCGAGCGGCATTCCGCTTTCTGTTGATTACTCGTTCAAGATTGGCGCAATTGTTTTTATTGTGGCGGTTGCGTGGACTGTCATCACGACGAAAGAGTATCCGCCGGAGGACATGGAAGCGTTCGAGCGCATGAAACGCGAACATAAAGGAGTTCTCGCGGGGTTTAAAGAGATCTTTTCTTCGGTGGCGGAAATGCCGGCCACGATGAAGCAGCTCGCGGTGGTCCAGTTTTTCACGTGGTTTGCGTTGCCTTGCATGTGGCAGTTTTTTTCATTAGCGATAGCGCGCCACGTCTTTCTTGCTCCAAATGAATCGTCGCCCCGTTTTGCGGAGGCAACAGAGTGGGGTGGCTTGTGTTTCGCTGTCTACAATGTTGTTTGCTTTGGCATTGCATTTCTGCTGCCAGGCTTTGCGACGGCGACGAGTCGCAAGACTGTTCACACGGTTGCGCTGGTGTGCGGCGGTATCGGATTGATCTCGGTGTTCTTCGTGGGAAATAAGTGGTTGTTGTTTGGGAGCATGGCCGGCGTCGGGATCGCGTGGGCGTCGATTTTGTCGATGCCGTACGTGATCCTGTCTACCGCCGTGCCGCCGTTGCGCATGGGTGTGTACATGGGCGTGTTCAATCTCTTCATTGTTATTCCACAGATCGTGATGTCGCTCATCGTGCCGAGGATCTTTAACAACGTGCTAGCCGGCGATCCGAGGAATGCAGTGGTGCTCGGCGGGATCAGTTTGCTGGTGGCGGCTGTGACGGTGGTTGGAGTGCGTGATGTTCATCAAGAAGCTTAAGCCACAGATTACACGTGTTTGGTGCGGATTTTTAATCGCATGTCTGGCGACGTGTTCAGTTGTTCGGGGGCAATCCGCGCGATCGGTGCGTGATTGGGTGCGCGATGGGGTTATTTATGAGATCTATCCGCGGGCGTTTTCGCAAAAGGGGGATCTCAACGCTATTACCGCACGGCTCGATGATCTCAAAAAACTCGGCGTCACGATTCTTTGGCTAATGCCGATCCATCCAATTGGTCAGGAAAAGAAGAAGGGAACCATCGGCAGCCCTTACGCCGTCCGCGACTACTACGCGATCAATCCCGATTACGGCACCGCCGGCGATCTGAAGCGTCTCGTACGCGAAGCACACGCGCGCGGATTAAAAGTCATCATCGACATCGTTGCGAATCACACATCGTGGGACAGCGTGCTGATGAAGCATCCGGAGTTTTATAAACGCGACGCGAGTGGCAACATCACTTATCCGCACGACTGGTACGACATTGCCGCGCTTGATTACAGCAACCAGCAATTGCGCCGCTACATGACGGACATGCTCAAGTACTGGATTCGCGAGTTTGATCTCGACGGGTTTCGTTGTGACGTCGCGGCTGAAGTGCCGACAGACTTCTGGGAAAACGCGCGTCGCGAGCTCGAGCAGGTCAAACCGGACATCGTGATGCTTGCCGAAGCTCACAAAGCCGAATTGATGGTGAGCGCGTTCGACCTCGATTATTCGTGGCCGCTTCACACGGCATTGACCAACGTCCTGCAAGGTCGCGCGCCTGCTTCCGACTTGCGTTTGGAGTGGGAGAAGGAAGTCAAAGAGTGGCCCAAAGGCACGCTGCACATGCGTTTCTCTGATAATCACGACGAGCGCCGAGCAATCGCGCGTTTTGGTGAACCGGCGGCGCTTGCTGCTTCCGCGTTTGTCTTTGCGCTCGATGGCGTGCCGATGATCTACAACGGCATGGAAGTGGGCGACACGACTGAATCGGGCGCGCCGGCGCTGTTTGAGAAGTTGCCGATATTTTGGCCCATCGCGGAGCGCAGGAAAGAGTTTCCGCAGTTTTACGAACAGATAATGGCGCAGAGACGGGCGAGTAATGCGTTGCGACGCGGGACGCTCGAATGGGTGAGGAATTCAGATGAAACGCGTGTGGTGACGTTTGTTCGTCGAGCGGGGAATGAAAGTGTTTTAGTTGCGATCAACTTTTCGAATCGACCGTTTACCGGATCGGTGCAAGCTCAGAAACTTGCGCTTGGTTCGTGGGAATACAAGGTTATTAGCCACAGATGACACGGATAACACGGATTTTAATAGTGGTTGCAATCGCTTGCCATTCGAGCATGGGCCAGGCATCGGATGCGCATTGGCCTACGGCGGCGAAGAATGGGTTTGGTACGTCAACAACGCTTGCGTCGAAGGTTTGGTTTTCGCTTGCTGATGGTGTGATGACGGAAGTTTTCTATCCAACACTCGATGTGCCAAACGTGCAGATGTTGGAATTTAGTTTGTTCATCGGTGGAGAGATTGAGCATGAAATCCACTATACGACTCACCACCTTGAATTACCGAATTCCGACTCGCTGACTTTCAGGCAGGTGAACAAGGCTAAAAGTGGTAAGTACACGATCACTAAAACCTACATTACCGATCCACGCAGAAACACTGTCTTGATCGATCTCGAGCTTGATACTAAAGAAGAAGCCCAGATAGGTGTCTATTTCGATCCGTCGCTAAACAACAGCGGCATGCACGATACGGCATGGATCGAAGGTGATGCGTGGCTGGCAATCGACGGCGACAAAGCATCGGCATTGATACCGAGTTGCGGCTTTGCTCGAGGTAGGAGTTACCAACAGGGTTCAAATGAATCGTATAGTCGCGCGAAAGGTAATGTGATCCAGGCGGGTGAGCTAAAAGGAAAGCGGTGTACGCTGGCGCTTGGGTTTGGGAAAACTACAGTCGAGGCAGCCAGGGCGGCGCGTCTCTCACTCGCTCAGGGATTTGAAACCATTCGACGCGAATACGAAGCCGGCTGGCAAAGTTATGTCGCGACCTTACCGCAAATCACTAAACACCAGCGCCAGTTCAACATGGCGGCAATGGTCTTGAAAGGCCTCGAAGACAAGACGTTTCGCGGTGCATCGATCGCTTCGCCGTCAACGCCCTGGGGCGGTGGACCAAACGCAAACGAACCTACCGTCAGTGGTTATCACGGTGTGTGGGCGCGCGATCTGTATCACGTCGCGACTGCATTTGACGCGATGGGCGATCGTGCTACAGCGAATCGATTGCTCGATTATCTGTTTCGAGTGCAGCAGAAACGCGACGGCAGCTTTCCGCAAAACTCATGGGTCGATGGACGTCCGATCGGCGGCGGGTTACAGATGGATCAAGTCGGCTTGCCGCTCGTGCTTGCTTATCAACTCGGGCGCACGGATCGCGCAACATGGCGCAAACACGTCAAGCCCGCCGCTGATTTCATTCTGCATCGTGGACCACGCACCGACCAGGATCGATGGGAAGAAAAACCGGGCTACTCTCCCTCGACGATAGCCGCACAGATCGCAGGGTTAGTTTGTGCTGCCGAGATAGCACGAATCAACGGCGACAGATCTTCTGCAAATGCTTATCTCGAAACTGCCGATAAATGGGTCGCGAACGTCGAACGTTGGACTGTAACCACAAGCGGTCACACGGGACGCGGCTACTACCTGCGGATCACTGAAAACGAAGATCCGAACGACGGCGCAAAGATGGAGATCAACAGCAGTAGTCTCAAGGTGGACGAACGGAAAATCGTGGACGCGGGCTTTCTGGAGTTGGTGCGTCTCGGGATCAAAGCACCAGCGGACGTGCTTGTTGTTGAATCGCTAAAACTTATCGACCAATTAATAAAAGTCGAGACACCGGTGGGCGAAGCCTTCTATCGATACAATCACGACGCCTACGGCGAGACGCCGGACGGAGGCAATTACGACGGGCGCAATGGTGTCGGACGTCTATGGACGCTGCTGACAGGCGAACGCGGTGAGTATGAGATCGCGGCCGGCGACGTAAGCCGCGCGCGCAGCCGCCTCGACACGATGGCGGGATTCGCGAATGATGGGTTGATGATTCCGGAACAGGTTTGGGATTTGAAGAGGGCGCCGAATGCGTCGTTTCGGTTTGGCGCCGGAACTGGATCGGCGACACCGCTGGCGTGGTCGATGGCCCAGTTCATTCGTCTCGCGATGAATATTGAGAGTGGAAGAAACTTGGAGACGCCGAAGATTGTTTGGCAACGGTATGGGCGCCGCGGATAAAACGGATAATAAACTGATTTTCGCCGCCGATCTCGGCGGGACGCATCTCCGTGCCGCGACTGTCGATCCCAATGGAAAGATTCAGTTTCGTTTCAAACAGAACACACCGCAGGGCAGCGACGCGAATGCGATTGTTGAGGCGGTTGTTGCAGCAGTTAATGAATGCAGGAAGCAGAGCAATGCTGAAGAGATAGCGGCGGTGTCGTTAGTGGTTCCAGGGACGGTCAATGTTGGGGAAGGCGCGGTGGTGAAGGCGCCAAACCTTCCGTGTCTTGATGGCTTTCGGCTCGGCGCTGCGTTAACCGAGAAACTCAATCTGCCCACGGTTCTCGAAAACGATGCGAACGCAGCGGCGGTCGGTGAGATGTGGCAGGGTGCGGGAGTTGGTTGCAAGACGATAATCTGCGTGACGCTTGGGACCGGCGTCGGCGGCGGAATAATTCTCGACGGTAAGTTGTGGCGTGGAGTGGACGGCGCGGCGGCGGAGATTGGGCACATGTGCGTCGATCCGTTTGGCGGCGTTGCGTGTACGTGTGGGAGTCGCGGCTGTCTTGAAGTGTTCGCGTCGGCCACCGCGATCGTGCGTATGACGCGTGAGGCAAGCCCGCGTTATCCGGATTCGGTGTTGCAGGGAAGAGACGATCGGACGGCGGCGATGATATTTGAAGCAGGTAAACAGGGAGACGAACTGGCGCTCGAAATCTTTCGACGGATGGGCGTTTATCTCGGAATCGGGTTGGCTAACCTTATCAACATCCTGAATCCGGAGTTGATCGTGATTGGCGGCGGTGTGGTGAATGGCTGGGACTTGTTTGAGAAACACATGCATCATGAAGTCGAGGAGCGCGCGTTCCCATTGCTCACCTCGCGCCTGAAGATCGTGCGTGCGAAGTGTGGCGACGATGCGGGTCTGCTCGGCGCGGCCCGCCTTGCCGTTAGTAATTGAGACAATGAAAGAATAGAACAAATAAGAATAGAACAAGCAAAAATAGGATAAGGAAGAATAAGACAGCTAAGAATAGAACAAGTCAGGAAGAGGGGCTTGCCCCCGCTGTTGGGGGAGTTCGGAGAGCGGGGGCAA
>DATENQ010000268.1:0-7458 GCA_035275005.1 Pyrinomonadaceae bacterium
CCTTTTCTGGAGTTCCGCTTTTCCGCTTTCAACATAGGACGCGCTAGTTTAGCGACTTCACAACGTAAAACAAAGAGCCCTAAAACCATCCACAGCTTACACAGATATCTTTTATGTTTGATGTCTGTCTAATCTGTGTAATCCGTGGATGGTGGAAATTAGTCGCCGACGGCCTGGAGGCGCAGGCGGAGCGGCGCGGTCGGCAGGGTGATGCGGAAGGTAGTGCCCTGTCCCGGGATGCTATCGACAGTGACGCGGCCGGCGTGTTCCTGGACGATTCCGTACGACACGGCCAACCCGAGACCGGTTCCCTGCCCAACGCCTTTCGTGGTGTAAAACGGATCGTAAATCTTCGCGACGTTCTCCGGTGCGATACCGATGCCCGTATCGATGATCTCGACGAGCAGCGATCCGTCCTCGGCTGTTCCGGTGGCAACGATGATTCGCCCGCCGTCAGGTATCGCGTCGCGCGCGTTAAGAATGAGGTTGGTAAACACCTGCTGTAACTTGCCGGCGTTCGCGTACGCCTCGGGCGCGTCATTGTCGTAACGGCGCACGATCTCGATTTGGCTGCGACGCAGTTGCGGTTCGAGTAACTGTAAGGTGTCGTCCAGCACGCGGGCAACATCAATTTCGGCAAACTCGGTAGCGCTGCCTGTACGCGAGAAGTTCAGCAGGTTATTGACGATGTTCGTCGCCCGCTCGGCCTGCGTCCGCACTTTCTGTAGCAACGCATGCTTCGGATCGTTTTCGTTGAGCATCCCGAGCAGCATCTGCGTATACGAGGAAACGCCGGTCAAAGGCGTGTTCACCTCGTGCGCCACACCTGCGGCAAGCAAGCCGATAGACGAGAGCTTCTCGCGCTGCTGCAACTGTTCTTCGAGTGTGATGCGAGCCGTGACATCTTCCAGCACGACGAGCGCTCCGGTTTGACCCTGCCAGTCCTGCAACGGCGCGAGGGCGATATTCACAACTAACGCCCGATTAGCGCGCGTGGCAGTGTGAAGCTTGTAGATGTTGCGGATCTCTTTAAGTCGCCAGCCGTCCTTGCCCAACACCTGCTTGAGCGTGTCGGCGAAGTCTTCGGAGAACAGCTCCTCAACCAGCTTTCCGATGGCCGCGTCGCGTCGCAGATCCAGAATGTGCTCTAAGGCGGAATTCAAACGCGTCACGCGCCCGTCGAGATCCACCGCCAGCAGCCCAACGTTGATCGATTCGATGATCGACTCGTTGAACTCCTTCAACAGCTTCAACTCCGACGCGCGCTCCTGCTGATCGGTGTAGAGCAAACTGTTTTCAATCGCCACGGCGACATAGCCGGACACCGTGCGCAGAATCTGCACGTCTTCCGACGAAAGCAATCCACCATCAACAGAACGCCCGAGACCAATCACCGCCACCATCCGTCCGCGAACCACGCAGGGAACGAAGTAGTGCAGCGATCTTCGCACTGCGAAATTGGATTCTCCTACGTTCAAATCGAAATCATCCGCGCGCACCACGCCGGTTTCAGCCGATCTCACGCGGATCATTTCGCGAAAATCAGGAGGTACAACCACCGACTCGAGACCGACTGCCCGCGCGACTGTATAACCAGACTGCGCGCCTCGCGACTCCACAAAGATCGCGACGCGCTCGACGTTCATCACTTCCTGAAGGCGACTGACTAACGAATCGAGTAGCGGATCAAGCGCAGTGGTCGCGGAAAGCGTACGCCCAAAATCGAGCAGGCTGTTTCGCAGGTCATAACGTTCGCCATAAAAAAGTCGATCGACCTGTACCTGGAGAAAGTTCTTAACCGGCGCCGCGGCCATCACGATCGCAGCCATCGCCAGCACCGCCATTACCACCGGCAACGTGATCTCACCGGAAGTGAACGACTGCCCGGAACCAAACGCATACAGACCGCCCGTGTAAACAACGATGCCGATGAGCAGCGAGATCGCGAGAGTCGTTAACGCGTAAACGAAAACGCGTCGCACGACCAGCTCGACGTCCATCAAACGATAACGCAGCACCGAGTAGCCAAAGGCAAACGGAATGATCGCCAGCGGCACGATCGCTACGTCAGTCAGCCAACGATCGGTCGGCGCACCAAACAGGTAGACAACGGCATAAAGAAGCGTGAAAGGAGTGATGGCGAGCACGGTGCCCCACATTACCCACTTCACTTGTTGTCGAACGATGGTGCTTTTCGCGTTTACGGAAGTTCGCAGCAATAGCACCGCGCTCACAATCAACGCCGTGATCAGGTGCGCGATCATCAGCCAGTAAAAGAGCTCGATCAGTTTTTCCGTAACCGGGATGCGGTGAAAGGCTGGAATCGCCTTTGCGAGTTCATCTCTCAGGAACACTACGGAGAAGGCGAGCAGCAGCAAAGCCGGAACGTATAACAAGACCGCGCGCCAGCGGCGAGTAGTGAAAAGTTGTTGCCGCGACGGGTAACGCGCACAGAAGTGCAGAAACAACGGCGCAAACAAAATCAAAGCAGCATTGTCGAGAAAAGCGATCGCCAGGTCCAGGTCGCGATAACTACCAACCGGCGAGTAGAACAGAAAGACAAACGCGGCCAGGCAGAACGTTGCGAAGTGAAGCGCGTAAGGCGCGCGTCCACCTTGTTTGAAGAGCACAAAGAACCCGACAAACAAGTAGACCAGGCCCATGAGATTTATGTAGAGCTCTCGTGGGGTCCACTTGTGAATCGCGCCGATGTTATCGAGGTCGGCCCAGTAGGCGCCCACTTCCGGAGCATACGAAGGACGCCGCATCAGGTAGTGCAACTGCCCTCCCACGCGCGCGGCCTCGAGGTATATCTGCACGTCGCGCGCGGAAAGAATCGGTTCGGCCCTGCCTTTACCATCGAGGCTGATGCCAATCAGTTGATCGCCCTGGACTAGCCACGCGCGGTCAGCGGCAGATCCTTTCTCGATGGTTTTGGCAAAGACTCCGTCCCTGGTCTCAACCCACTCCACGCCGTCCCAGGGTGGTGTTTCCTGGCGCACGCGTTGGCGGACGTTGAGAAGGCCCGCGCTGATCAATAGCGCTGCACCAATTAGCAGAAACCAGGTCTTAGTTGTGAGTATCGATCCTTTCAATGCTGGCTGCCTCAACCGTTACCGACAGATCCGACTGTTTTAAGCAAGGTATGTTCCGTCAGGGATTTTCACTGATCGGTGCTGATCAGTGGATTAATCTTTAATTATCTATAAAATCCGCGGCTCCAACTTTTCGGAATTTCCGAGAATTTGGAAGACCAGACCTGGAAGCGAAGGAGCAGAACCGCGAGATGAGAGGGAAAATTTACTGGTCTGCTCTCTTCATCTCGCGCGTTAAAACCTGAGCGAGATTCCACCACGAACAGACCGTCGAGTGTTGCCGAAGAAGGTCAGGACCTCTCCGTTTTCCGAACTTGTTTGGGCGTCTAACAAGTTGCGCGCATCGAGAATCGCTTCGGCTCGCACCGGCAACCCAAAGCTCGGCAACTCCTGCGTAACTTGAATGCTCAACGAGGGATCGTAAACACCTAATCTTCCCGCAAATGGGTCGATCGCGAATACGGTCGCCTCCGGCGAGAATCGCAGCACGGTGCGCACCTGCGTACCCGTACTGTTGAATCCTGCTGCTAACTGAAATGCAGCAGTCTGAAACATTCCACTTTCGAATAGCTCAGCCGGGGTTTCAAAACTCTCTGACAAACGCTGGCCGCGTCCAAACGCGTAGCCAGCTGAAGCACTCCAAACACGATTCAAACGTCGCGTGTAGACGACGCGAATACCACGTGAAGATCCCTGCTGGTTCGCGACATCGAGAAACGCATCGCCCGCCCTACCCGAGAAAGCACTGCCCGGCGCACTCAACAAGCCCACGCCGCGCCCGGTGGTCGTATCGAAGAACGCTGTCGCTTCGATGTTTGAACTGTTGTCGAGAACTCTTTCAATTCCGAACTCGAGCCGGTGACTGCGCGGCATCACTGCCTGCCCGTCAATGAAAGCAATCGGATTAACATCCTGGTGACGGAAAACCACTTGCTCGTCTTCAAAGGTCGCGACGCTCTGGATGCCGTCTTCGTCTCCGCCTGACGCGAACGCGGCTTTCACGCGCGTGCGAGCGTTGGCGTCGTACTGAACGCCGAGTCGCGGCGTGATGGAGTGCGCGCCACCGGCGCCAATGAAACGTGAATAGTCGATACCCATCACGATCACGATGCCGTCGCGTACGATCCACTCGTCAACGGCGCGCAATGAAACCTGGCCTTGCAGGTTGTCGTGACCGGTGAGTCTGCTGGTCCAGACGCGGTTTGGAAAACGCACGCCGGCAGCAGTTACGCCGACGCGATGTCGATTGCCGGCGCGGAAAAGGGTGGTTGCTTCAAGGCGTTCCGGCGCATCACCGGTGCCGGTTTGACCGGCGAAAATCAATTCGACTTGCTCTGAAACTGGAGTTGCGACTGCGAAGTTGAGTCCGATGTAGGAAGAACCGACGGCGCTGTTTGCGAAGTAGCTTTCTAAAACTCCGTGCGGTTTGAATCGGGAATCTGATGAAGAATCTTCGGTGCGAATCTCGGGCGCCGTTTCCATCGGCGCTGCTTCCGCGGTCTGCGCCTCCGTTGCTGCTTTGATGCTCTCGTCTTCGCCTTCCCGAGCGTTTAAAACTGAGCGTCGTGGGTGCGACGATCGCAGCGTCCATTTCACGCCGTCGCGGTCGCGAACGCGTTCCGGCAACGTGTTGCCATAACCAACTGGCTCGAGATTGAACCGGTAGACCAGCTCCTGTTGCGCCTTTACGTCGACCGAAGTGTAAACCACTTCGCTGAAACCATTTGCAATGGCCTTGATCCCATATCTCCCTGGCAGCACCTTAGCAATGAAGTTGCCCTGCCGATCAGTTCTCGCTTCCTTGACCGCCTTCACGCCTTCACGGACCAATGACACGACCGCGCCCTGAAGCGGGTTTCCGCGATTGTCGAGAACTGTTCCGGTGATAGTGGCGAGTGACTTCTTTGAACCTGCGGCAAGTGCGTCGCCGGTGATGAAAGACACCAACGCGATCAGAGATAGACCAAAACCAAATGCTCTTTTCATGCGAAGACCTCCGCGACCAAAGTCCCTTTGGAAGCCATGGAAAGGCCAAACTGGTTCAGGCGAGGAGACTTACCGGAACCCCAAAACAAGCCCTTATTGTCTGCCACGCCGTAAATCGCTGTCAAGTAAATGGCGCCCATAATGCCCATTTGCCGCCACTTTGGGGCCGTGCTAGGATTCCCACTCCCCTTGCAATCACGGTCAAGATTTTGCCCTTTTTGGGTCTCCAGAAATGATAGACGACATTCAATCAACAAAACTCCCGAACGGGATAGCCGTCTTAACGGAACACATGCCAGGACTCAGGTCCGTCACCTCCGGAATCTGGGTACGGCGCGGTTCTCGTCACGAAACGGCCGAATTAAACGGAATTTGCCATTTCATCGAGCACGCTGTTTTCAAGGGAACGAGGCACCGGAGCGCGAGGGATATCGCTGTTGAAACTGACCGCCTGGGCGGGAATCTCGATGCCTACACGACCCATGAGATGACGGGTTTTACGGTAAAGGTTGCGGATCACTCGCTTCCACAAGCCATTGATTTACTGGCGGATCTGGTTGCACATCCGCGTTTTGAGCAGGAAGACCTGGAACGGGAACAGAAAGTCATCGTCGAAGAGATGAAGATGGTCGAGGACACACCTGACGAGCTCCTCGGCGAGCTTTTTAATGCGGCATATTTCCCCAACCAGCCGCTCGGACGCCCGATCGAAGGCACGAGGGAGACAGTTCCGACGTTCGATCACAAGACGACTGTCGGTTTTCATGCGCGTGAGTTCTCTTACAGCAATCTCGTCGTGGCTGCGGCAGGAAACGTCGATCACGGACGTTTAGTTGAACTGGTGGCGGTGGCGTTTGACGGTTGTGAAAGCGGCGCCAGCTCGCGACCACACGGTGTTGACGCCGGCAAACCGCGACCGGCGGCGCCCATCATGATCGAGCAGAAAAACGAGCTGGAACAAGCGCATCTTGTGCTCGCGACGCCCTGGCCACACGCGCTCAGCAGCGATCGCTATGCGGCAAGCTTGTTAGGATCGATCATTGGCGGCGGTACGTCGAGCAGGTTGTGGCAGAAGATTCGAGAAGAACGTGGGTGGGCGTATTCAGTTGGCGCTGCGGGAAGTGCTTTCTCGGATATCGGCGTTTTCACTGTCTACGCGGGCACGTCGCCTGAGTATCTCGATCAGGTTTTGGATCTGTCGCTGAGCGAGTTGCGCGAAGTGGTGCGCAATAACGTCCTGGAAGAAGAGCTGCGCATCGCCAAGGACCAGGCCATCTCGTCAATCCTGCTCGGGCTCGAGTCGTCAAGCGCGCGCGCCGGCACGCTCGCGCGCCAGGAGATCATTCACGGCCGTCGCATCTCACCTGACGAAGTGATCGAAAAGATCCGTTCAACTACCGTCGACGAGCTTCAGGAAGTCGCGCGTACTTACTTCAAATCGGAAACACTCGCACTCGGCGCCCTCGGAAACCTCAACGGCTTCCAAGTCGATCGCTCGCGCCTCGAGATCTAACCCACAAAAAAGCACAAAACACACAAAGCCTGATATAGTTAGCTGACTTCTTTCATTTTGTGCCTTTTGTGCCTTTTTGTGGCTAATGAAGATTACCGTTCTTGGTAGTGGCTCCACTGGGAATGCGGTCTTGATCGTTGCAGGCAATACACGCGTGCTCGTCGACGCGGGTTTGAGTGCAAAAGAAATTGCCCGCCGGCTCGCCGTCGTTGGTGAAGATGCGCAACGTCTCGACGCGGTGCTTGTGACACACGAACACGGCGATCATGCAGGAGGGTTGCGCGTACTGCTTGGCTCAGTCGATTGTCCCGTCTACATCTCCGGAAAAACTCTCGACGCTTACGTAAGCGAGCGGTTCAACGTCACCAGTGAGGAACCACGCCGCCGCGCCAAGGCGTTGCGCGATCGCGTCGAGCAGATCGAGTCGAGCAAAGACTTCCGCATTGGCGAGATCGATTTTCATCCTTTTACTATCCCGCACGACGCCGTCGACAATTTTGGTTTCACTGCCACCCACCAGGGCGTGAAGATCGCTACCGTGATGGATTTCGGTCACATCACCACGCTCATCACCGAGCGGCTCCGCGGTTGCGCGGCGATCGTGATCGAGTCGAACCATAGTCGCGACATGCTCAAAGCCTGCGACAATTATCCGTGGGAGCTGAAGCAACGCATCCTGTCACGTTCAGGGCACCTGTCGAATGAAGATCTGGCTGAGTGGATTACCAAGGGCTTTGACGGCTGTGCGCAATATCTCGTGCTGGCCCATCTTTCCCAACGGGCTAACAATCCGTACCTCGCCAAGATCAATGCCGAAGTTGCACTACAGGAAAGAGCGCCGCTGTTTTATGGTTTCACGGAGGT
>DATENQ010000269.1:0-6695 GCA_035275005.1 Pyrinomonadaceae bacterium
CGGACAACGCAGCTTCCATTGCTCTTGTTCGCTCATGCGGCTTCTCCAAAGAAGGTTACTCCCCGCGCTACCTCAAGATCTGCGGGCGCTGGCGCGACCACGAGCGTTGGGCCATCCTCGCGTCGTGATTAGTAAAGATCGCGACCTGGTGAAGAGCGTATTCTTGTCGGGCTAGAGACCAACGCTTTGCAAGAACACATCCCATGCCCAACGAGCGACCTTCGCCTTGTTCGTGTCCTTAACCTTTGCTCGATACTTGAATTCATTCCCGTATCGATCCGTCTGCTTTGACATCTTGTAATCAAGCTCGATGACTTCAAGACCAGCATTCTTCAGGTCTTTGAACGACTCCTCCTTCTCTTTTCGGATCTTGATCTTGATCGGGATATGCGCCGGTATCTTGTTCTCAAAGATTCGTTCCTGTGCGGCGCTACTCGATGCCAGCATTAGAATTGAAAGTACTAGTGAGATATTCATGACCTGGAGACGATGACGATTTCTGAGCTGAGCGTTCGGTGGACCGGACACTTGTGCGCGATCTCCTGGAGTCGGGCGCGTTGCTCTTCGGAGAGTGACCCCGTAAGACTGACGGTGCGCTCGATACGGTGAATGAAGCCCTCTTTGTCTTGCTGGCATTCCTGGCAATCTCTTGAGTGAATGCGACTTTGCCGCAAGTGAACGGTGACGCTCTCGAGCGGCCACTGTTTGCGACGCGCGTAGAGCCTCAATGTCATTGAAATACAACTGCCCAGCGCCGCTAGCAACAACGTATACGGATCCGGCCCCGCATCCTCGCCACCTGCCGCCACCGGTTCATCGGTAATGAATGAATGGCCTGCGCCGTAACGTACTTCATTGCGCAGGTTTTCCAGAGAAGTTACCACTACCTCGCTCATGGGCATCCTCCGTTCTTCCAGCCACAGATGACACGGATTATACAGGTCGGATACACTCGCGCGTTCCAAAGATTCAACTTGTCTGAGGCTTTGCATGAAGATTCACGAGTATCAGGGAAAAGAACTGTTAAGAAAATACGGCGTGCCCGTGCCGCGTGGCATTGTCGCTCGCTCGCCTGAGGAGGCGTATCACGCCGCGAAAGAACTCGGCGGCGAACTCGTCGTGGTGAAGGCACAGATTCATGCCGGCGGGCGCGGCAAAGGCGGCGGCGTCAAGCTGGCTCGTAGCGCTGACGAGGCGCAGGAAATTGCCCGCCAGATGCTGGGCATGAAACTCGTTACGCATCAAACGGGTCCCGAAGGCAGAGAAGTACGAGTGTTGCTGATCGAAGAAGGTCTGCCTATCGACAAAGAGTTCTATCTCGGCATCGTGCTCGATCGCGCCACGGGCCGCCAGGTTTTCATGGCCTCGTCGGCAGGTGGGATGGACATTGAAGAGGTCGCGGCCACCACGCCGGACAAGATCATGAAAGAGACGATCGATCCGGCTATCGGTTTCCAATCATTCCAGGCGCGGAAGCTGGCGTTTGGTCTCGGCTTGCCGGGACCGCTCGTGGGCCAGGCAGTTAAGTTTATGCAGGCTCTTTACCACGCGTACGAGCAGATGGACGCCTCACTCGCCGAGATCAATCCGTTCTTGTTGACCAAAGACAATCGACTGATCGCACTCGATGCAAAGATCAACTTCGACGACAACGCGCTCTTTCGTCACAAAGACTTTCTCGACCTGCGCGATCTCAACGAAGAAGAGCCACTCGAGATCGAGGCGTCGAAGTTTGATCTCAACTACATCAAGCTCGACGGCAACATCGCCTGCATGGTGAACGGCGCCGGACTCGCGATGGCCACAATGGACATCATCAAGCTCGCCGGCGGCGAACCGGCAAACTTCCTCGACGTCGGCGGCGGCGCGTCGCAGGAGCGAGTCGAGGCCGCATTTCGCATCCTGCTCGCGGACGAAAACGTCAAGGCTGTTTTGATCAATATCTTCGGCGGGATCGTGCGTTGCGATATGGTGGCGCGCGGCGTGGTAGAAGCGGCGAGAAATCTCGGAGTGAAGGTTCCGGTTGTTGTACGACTCGAAGGAACGAATGTCGAAGAAGGTCAACGAGTCATTCGTGAATCGGGTCTTAACTTTACGGTAGCCAACGGGATGCAGGATGCAGCGGAGAAAGTAGTGCAGTCAGCTGCGTGAGTCACAGATTAAAACAGATCGTTATTCGGATTTGTCGCTTTGGGTTAGCGGCACTGTTTCTGTTCACGGCGGCGGCGAAGCTCGCGATAATCAAAGCGTTCGTCAGTAACATGGGCGAGTTGTTGGCCGCGTCCGGATTTAATTACCAGCGTTGGTCCTGGCCGGCGACGATTGTGGTGATCGCGGCGGAAATCGTAACGGCACTGCTGTTGCTCATGCCGCGTACGGTTCGACTTGGCGCTTTGTGCTCGGCTGTGTTGTTGATTGGATTTGCATCGTACGCGCTCTATTACGTTTACGGTTTGCACGGCGAGCCGCTCGAATGTGGTTGTTTCGGAGGCATCATCGCAAGCCAGCTCGGAGTTAAGACTGCACTGAGAAACCTGGCGCTGCTGGTGCCGGTATTAATCGTCTGGTTTGGCTATAGAAATATGGGCCGCAGATCTCGGAAGGAGTCGTTAATTGGCCAGTATTGAATTTTGGGGTGGCGTTGGTACGGTCACCGGATCGAAGTACCTGGTCCAGGCAGACGGCGGTCGCGTTCTCGTCGACTGCGGACTGTTTCAAGGACTAAAAGAACTGCGTGAGAAAAATTGGCAGGAGCCGCCGTTCGATCCGCGTTCGCTCAATGCGGTTTTGATCACGCACGCGCACATCGATCACACGGGTTACTTACCGCGCCTGGTCAAACACGGTTTTCACGGGCCGGTTTACTGCTCGCGCGGCACCGCGGATCTCTTGAAGATACTGCTGCCCGATTCCGGGCGGTTGCAGGAAGAAGACGCCGACTATCGCAATCGCCACAACATAACGAAGCACAACCCCGCGCTTCCGCTCTACACCGAAAAGGATGCTTACGCATCTTTGGAGCTACTCAAGCCCGTAGCTAACACCGGCGAGACGATACAAGTCGCTCCGGGAATTCGCGCGAGCTTCAGAATCGCGGGACACATTCTCGGATCAAGTCTCGTTTTGCTGGAAGTGGACCACGCCACAGCTGATGGTAAAGGACGTCGCATCCTGTTTTCCGGCGACCTGGGCCACTACGATCAACCAATCATTCGTGATCCCGCACGTCCGCCTGCGTGTGACTACCTGCTCGTGGAATCGACTTACGGTGATCGTCTGCACGATCCGGAAGATCCGAAAGTCGCGCTCGCTCGCGTCATCAACGATGCCGCGCAACGCAATGCTCCCGTGCTCATTCCCGCGTTTGCCGTCGGTCGCACGCAAGAGCTCGTTTACCTGATTCGTGAACTGGAAGACGAAAAGGCGATACCGGTGTTGCCGGTGACGGTTGATTCACCCATGGCGGCGGCAACTACGACCGTGTACGCGAATCGCAAAGAAGAACACGACGAAGAGTACACAAGCATACTCACTCAACACCGGCATCCGCTGCGGACGCATTCAATGACGACCGCTTCGTCGCGACAGGAATCGAAGCGTCTCAACGACGCGAAAGGCGCGCGCGTGATCATCAGCGCGTCGGGAATGATGACGGGCGGTCGTGTTTTGCATCACGCGTTGCGCCTGGTTCCCGATCCGGAGACGACGATTGTCTTTGTTGGCTATCAGGCAGCAGGCACGCTCGGACGCCGCATACTCGACGGTGAACCGGAAGTGAAGATCCTCGGCCAGTGGGTCCCGGTGCGTTGTCGTGTCACAAAGATTGGCGGCTTCTCGGCACACGCGGATTGGGCGGAAGTTTTGCGCTGGCTGGGAGGTATGGAAAGCGGCGCTCCCAGTCGAACTTTTTTGACGCACGGCGAACCGGAAGCGGCGAACGCGATGGCGGGCCATATCAAGGAGAAGTTTGGTTGGAACGTACACGTGCCGCAGTATGGCGAACGGTTTGAGCTAGTGTAGACTTTTGTTTTAAACACAGATTACACGGATTGAGGAGCATTCATATTGAGCGTTCTAGTCGATAAATCTACGCGCCTGATTGTTCAGGGTCTCACCGGAAAAGAGGGGACGTTCCATGCTAAGCAGATGGTAGAGTATGGAACAAACATTGTCGGCGGTGTGACCCCGGGGAAGGGCGGCACTACACACGAGGGAATCCCTGTTTTCAACACCGTTGCCGACACGGTGAAAGAAACCGGCGCCAATGCTTCGGTGATCTATGTTCCACCATTCGCTGCTGCTGACGCCGTGATGGAAGCGGCTGATGCCGGCATCCCGGTCGTCGTTTGTATCACGGAAGGTATTCCGACACTCGACATGGTGAAGGTGAAAGAATATCTGAGTGACAAGAACACGCGTCTGATTGGACCAAACTGCCCGGGCATCATCTCTCCCGGGAAGTGCAAGATCGGGATCATGCCTGGACACATTCATCGTGAGGGAAACATCGGCGTGGTCTCACGCTCCGGAACGTTGACGTATGAAGCTGTCGGACAACTGACAGCGCTCGGGTTGGGCCAGTCGTCGGCCATCGGTATCGGCGGCGATCCGATCGTCGGCACAACACACGTCGATGCGCTGAAACTATTTCAGGCTGACGACGAGACCATCGGAATCGTGATGATCGGCGAGATCGGTGGCAGCGCCGAAGAAGAGGCGGCGGCGTTTGCGAAAGAGCATGTGACAAAACCGATCGTGGCATTCATCGCAGGCCAGACGGCGCCGCCGGGAAGACGCATGGGCCACGCCGGCGCGATCATCGCCGGAGGAAAGGGAACCGCCGCGGAAAAGATGAAAGCACTCGGTGACGCTGGGATTCACGTAGTCAAGTCGCCGGCTGATATCGGGACCGCGATGAAGGCAGCATTGTAAGTAGCCACAAAAAGGCACAAAAGACACAAAAGAAAAGCAGAGAAGTAAAACAGAGAACATGTCAAATCTAACTTTCGGAATCATCAAGCCTGACGCGGTAAGCGCGGGTCATACGGGATCGATCATTCAGAAGATTCTCGACAGCGGTTTCAAGGTTCGTGGACTAAAGTTGATCCACATGACGAAGCAGCAGGGAGAGGGTTTTTACGCAGTGCATCGCGAGCGGCCGTTCTTCCCCGGCCTGGTTGAATTTATGTCCAGTGGTCCATGTGTGGTGATGGCGCTCGAAAAAGAAGGCGCTGTCAAAGCGTGGCGCGATCTCATGGGCGCAACGGATCCGGCGAAGGCCGATCCAGGCACGCTGAGAAAAGAGTTTGGCGGTTCGGTTGGCGAAAACGCCGTGCATGGTTCTGACTCAGACGAGAACGCAGCCATCGAGATTGCGTACTTCTTTAGTCGTTTAGAAATTGTTTGAGCGGCAATGAAGTACTGTCCGGAGTGTCAAAGACAATTCACCGAAGTCTGGCTGAGCTTTTGTCCGGACGACGGAACGCCGCTAGTACACGAACTCACACCGGCGCATGATCCCAACTGGGATCCGAACATCCGTCCGCCCACAGTAGAAGAACCACCACCATCGGAACAGGAAACACAGTGGCTACCGCGAGACCAGCCTATGCCCGGCGGCTGGATCGCGCCCGATGAACGGCCGCCAATGAGTCCCGGTGCGTGGACGCCTCCGCCTCCGCCTTATACCCCACCGTTCAACAAGCAGACGAGTCAGGGATTGGCGATCGCCTCGATGATCACCGCCATCGCCGGTTTGGTCGCGGCGGGCTGCCTGGGTCCGCTGCCCGGGATTGCGGCGCTGATAATGGGATTCATTGCGCTGTCGCAAATAAAGAAGGAGCCGGAAAAGTACGGCGGAAAACCGTTTGCGCTCGCTGGAATAATTATCGGCGGGGTTATCATCGCGTTTTACCTGTTGCTTCTTCTCTGGTTTCTCCTGTCTCTGGCCTTTGGGTGATTTCGAGCGGTGGTTTAGAATTCATTTACGATGAAGCGCTGTTCCACCTGCAACCGGACCTACACGGATCCCAACCTGAGCTTTTGTATCGAAGACGGCACGCCGCTGATGACGGTCGACGACGACGATGCCACGGTGGTAACGCCGCGCGAGAACGAGAACGAATGGAACGCCGGTG
Organism: Pyrinomonadaceae bacterium; assembly: GCA_035275005.1. GTDB lineage: Bacteria > Acidobacteriota > Blastocatellia > Pyrinomonadales > Pyrinomonadaceae > PSRF01. The sequence continues at coordinate 6,138 of DATENQ010000269.1, forward strand.
CTTATCAGCCGCCGCGGCCGTATGTGGCTCCGCGCGCTGACGTTAAGCGCCGGCGAGCGTGGCCGTGGGTTGTCGGTATTCTCGGCGCTTTCATACTCGGGATTTTCGTGATCGGGTTTGCCGTGGCGCACCTGGCGCGGGTGGCGAGGATGGTTCGCGAGGTCGAACAGTATGAGAACTCGAACACCACTTCGAACTCGAACACCACTTCGAACTCGAACACATCCGAGCCCAACAACGCAAACGTAAATTCAACAGAATCTATCAACACCCCGCCGCCAACGGATCACGCGCAGGTGTTGACGCAGTTGACAGAGCTCGAGAATGAGTGGACAGTCGCAAATATCAATGCCGACAAGAAGAAGCTCGATCGAATTCTGGCGGATGATTATGTCGGCCAGCCAGGTGAAGACGGCCAACGACAAAGCAAAGCCGATTACCTTCGCGCCATCCAACGAGACACTTCTATCGATAAGTGGGAGTTTAGTGATCTGAAGCTGACGTTGACCGGAGATCGAGCGACGCTATCAGGAACGGTCACGACATTCGAGCGAGATG
>DATENQ010000270.1:0-6285 GCA_035275005.1 Pyrinomonadaceae bacterium
GCCCGAGAACCACGATGCCGGCTTCGGTTTAGTGGATATCACCACTAAGCCGGGCGTGAACACCTGGCACGGCTCATTTAATTTTGGGTTCCGAGATGAGTCGCTGAATGGCCGCCAGGTGTTCGCGCCGTTTCGCGGTCCTGAACAACAGCGCCGCTTCGGCTTTTCACTCGATGGTCCAATCTGGAAAAATCATACGTCACTCTTTCTTAACGCCGATGGCTCGTTGTTCTTCGACGCGCGGCCGATCTTTGCGACGCTGCCGAGCGGCACTTTCTCCGATCTCGCGTATCGCCCTTCAAGACGTTTGAATCTCGACGCGCGCGTCGAGCACGTGTTGACCAAAACACATACCGCGCGGCTCCAGTTTCAACGCAATGCCGGCGTGCAGAACAATCTCGGCGTCGGCGACTTCGATCTACCGGCGCGTGGTTATTCACAGGATCAGACTGAATACATCGCACGCGTCGGCGATTCGGGCGTGTTTGGGAAGAAGTTTTTCAATGAAGTGCGTTTGCAGGCTCGCTGGATCGAGACAGCAGCACGCTCAGTGAGCCTGGGTCAGACGATCCTCGTCCCCGGAGCTTTCAACGACGGCAGCGCGCAAAGAGGCGGCGGGCGCAAGCAGCTCGACTTCGAGCTCGCGGACAATGTCGATTACGCGCTCGAAAAACACGGCCTTCGCTTCGGCGGTCAAATCGAAGCAGGCGGTTATCGCAGTAACGAACGTACCAATCCCTTCGGCACGTTCCAGTTTGCGGATCTCGACGCTTACGAAGCGGGATTGCCGACGCAGTTTACGCAGCGCATCGGCGATCCGACGGTCAAGTATCGCCAGTATCAATTCGGCTGGTACGTTCAGGACGACTTTCGCGTGCGCAAGAATCTGACGCTCAGCTATGGGGCGCGTCATGAATTACAGAATCACGTTCCTGGCAAGTTCAACATTGCGCCGCGCTTCGGTTTCGTGTGGTCGCCGAAGAAGAACGGATCGATCACCTTGCGCGGCGGCGCCGGAATTTTTTACGACTGGTTCGCTGCCCAGGTCTACGAGCAGACACTGCGCGTCGATGGTCAGCGACAGCGGGATCTCGTAATCGCAAATCCGAGTTATCCGAATCCTTTCCTTGGTGGCTTGCAGACATTGCCGCCACCGAGCCGGATCCAGGCCGATCCGGAGCTACAGATTCCCTATATCTTTCAAAGCTCGGTTGGGCTGGAGACAAACCCGTTCAAGTTGTTCCGGCTGATGACGAATTACCAGTATCAACGCGGTGTTCACCTGCTTCACGGTCGAAATCTCAACGCGCCCGTTCCGGGACTCGGCCGCCCTGATCCGATGGTGGGCAACATCACCAACATCGAATCCTCGGCTTATCAATCAAGTCACCGCCTGTTGGTTGGAATCGGACCCACGAGGCTTGTGGTGGGCGGTGGTAGCGGGCTGTTCTGGAATGTGAATTACCTGCTGATGAAAAATACGAACGAGGCTGACGGCCCGTTTAGTTTGCCTTCCAACAACTTCAACCTGCGCGGCGATCGTGGTCCAGCGGCGAACGACTTTCGCCATCTGATCTCGGGGTTTATAAGCAAGCGACTGCCGAGAGGTTTTGCGATCTCGACGATCTTTCAGGCGTCTTCGGCGCTGCCCTACAACATCACCACCGGTTTTGATGATAACGGCGACACGGTCATAAATGATCGGCCCGCAGACACCGGGCGTAATAGCGCGCGCGGCGCTCCGCGGTGGGAGATTGGATCGCGTTTGAGTTGGGGAACGAATTTTGGACCCGAGCAACAACAGGGTGCTGGCGGCCCGCAGATCCGTATGGTTCGTGTCGGCGGTGGCGGCGATGGCGCCGCGCCACCGTCGCTTCCCGGCGCGGCCACTAAAAAGTATCGTCTTGAGTTCTACGCACAGGCATTCAATCTTCTGAACCACGCCAATCTGGGCGCCTTTTCCGGAGTGCAGACTTCTCCATTCTTCGGTCAGGCCACCTCCGCCCAGTCTCCACGTCGCATGGAACTCGGGTTGCGCTTTAACTTTTGATTCTTTGTTGCCGAACAAGTCAGGAAGAGGGGCTTGCCCCCGCCGTTCCGAGAGCGGGGCAAGCCGCCCTTCCTGACTTGTTCTTTTCTGGGAGACTGCTTGCAGCTTGAAAATCCGTCCGCTAGAATGACGGGTTTTCGCTATGGCCATTGATCGCATCAGTGTTAGGGGCGCTCGCCAGCACAACCTAAAAAACATCAACGTCGATATCCCGCGCGATCGATTCACTGTAATCACAGGACTTTCCGGCTCAGGCAAGTCGTCCCTTGCTTTTGACACGATCTATGCCGAAGGACAGCGACGCTACGTCGAGTCGCTTTCCGCTTACGCCCGCCAGTTTCTTGATCAGCTCGAAAAACCCGACGTCGATTCGGTTGACGGGCTGTCGCCGGCTATCTCCATCGAACAGAAAACGGTTTCTCGTAGTCCCCGCTCGACGGTCGGCACCGTGACGGAAATCTACGACTACATGCGTTTGCTGTTTTCGTCGATTGGGATCCCGCACTGCCATCTCTGCGGCGCCGCTATCACGCGACAGAGCGTCGATCAGATCGTCCAGAACGTGCTCGCGCTGCCTGAAGGCGAACGCGTAATGGTGCTGGCGCCGATCGTTCGTGGCCGCAAAGGTGAGTTCAAGAAAGAGCTGGAAAAGCTCGCGAAAGAAGGATTTCTGCGAGCGCGTGTCGATGGCGAGCTGCTGTCGCTGGATGAAGAGATCCGGCTCGACAAGCGGAGGAATCACACGATCGAAGCCGTTGTGGATCGGCTGTTAATCAAGACCGGGATTCGTGAACGACTAACGGAATCGATTCGAACGGCGCTGAAGTTGACGGGCGGCGCTGTGCTGATTTCGATTGTCGACGGCGAAGAGAAGCTTTACTCGGAGCGAATGGCGTGCGTGAACTGCGGCATTAACGTGCCGCCGCTCGAGCCGCGCTCCTTCTCTTTCAACTCGGCGTACGGCGCGTGTAAACGTTGTCATGGTCTGGGAACGGTGATGGAGATCGATTCGCTGAAGTTAATTCCCGACCCGTGGCAGACTCCGGAGAGACTTGGGTACATGGGTACTCAGGACAAACAAGGCTCCGCCTATCTTCGCAGCGCACTGCTGGCAGTCTGTAAACATTTCAACGCTGATCCAAAGACGCCGTTTGCTGATTTGTCGAAGGAAGTGCGCGAGGGATTTTTGAATGGAGTTAACGGGAAGATAACTTTCGTCCAGGGACTCTACACCTATCAGAGCGAGTGGAAAGGCGCGCTCAAGTGGCTGAAAGAACGATTGAGCGAAGCGCCTTCAGAAAAGGTGAGAGTCGCGCTCGAGGAGTTGGTTTCGCCTACGGTTTGTAGTGAGTGTAACGGGCGGCGTTTGCGTTCCGATTCGCTGTCAGTCCAGGTTGGTGCGCGTGGTATCGCTGAATACACGGCGCTGCCGATCGAGGATGCGGTCGAAGCATTTGAGCAGGTGCAGCTCAATCAACGTGAAGAACAGATCGCTGGTTCGATCCTGCGCGAGATAAAGAACCGCTTGCGCTTCTTGAAGACCGTCGGTCTCGGTTACCTGACGCTCGATCGATCGTCGGCAACGCTTTCCGGCGGCGAAGGTCAACGCATTCGCCTTGCAACGCAGATCGGTTCGCAGTTACGCGGCGTGCTGTATGTGCTCGATGAGCCTTCGATCGGGCTTCATCCACGCGACAATCAGAAGCTGCTCGAGACGCTGTCCGCACTGAGAGATCTTGGTAACACTGTGCTCGTAGTCGAGCACGACGAGGAGACGATCAGGCGCGCTGATTACGTGGTCGATCTTGGACCAGGCGCGGGGGCGCATGGAGGTAAAGTTGTCGCCTTCGGCACGGCTGCAGACGTTGCGGAGAATCCGGAGTCGATTACCGGGTTATACATTCGTGGCGCGAGGAAGATCGAAGTCCCGGCGGAAAGAAGAGCGCCCAATGGCAAGTACCTGACGATCACCGGCGCTTACGCAAACAACCTCAAGGAGATCGATGTTTCGTTTCCGTTAGGTTTGTTGACGGTGGTGACCGGTGTTTCCGGTTCGGGTAAATCGACTCTCGTCGAAGACATACTTTATTACGCACTCGCCCAGCATCTCTACGGTTCAGGAACTGAGCCGGGGCCGTACAAAACGATCGAAGGTCTTGAACACGTCGACAAAGTGATCGAGATCGATCAATCGCCGATCGGACGCACGCCGAGATCGAATCCCGCAACCTACACTGGCTTGTTCACGCCGCTTCGCGAGCTCTATGCGATGCTGCCCGAATCACGCGAGCGCGGTTACAAACCGGGACGCTTCTCTTTCAACGTCAAAGGCGGGCGTTGCGAAGCGTGCGAAGGCGACGGCATGAAGCGCATCGAGATGAACTTTCTTCCCGATGTGTATGTGCTGTGTGACGTATGTCGCGGCGCGCGGTACAACCGCGAAACGATGGCGGTGAAGTATAAAGGCAAGTCGATCGCCGACCTGCTCGACACAACAGTCGAAGAAGCATTGCCGCTGCTCGAAAACATTCCGCAGATAAATCAGAAGCTGCAAACGTTGCTTGACGTAGGGCTTGGTTACATCAAGTTGGGCCAGTCGGCAACGACGCTTTCCGGCGGCGAGGCGCAACGAATTAAACTCGCTAAAGAACTGTCAAAACGCGCCACTGGTAGAACCATCTACATCCTCGACGAACCCACGACCGGCCTCCATTTCGCTGACGTTCACAAACTGCTCGACGTCCTTCAGCGACTGGTTTCGTTAGGAAACACCGTCCTGGTGATCGAACACAACCTCGACGTAATCAAATCAGCCGACTACATCATCGATCTTGGACCGGAAGGCGGCGAACACGGCGGCCGCGTCGTCGCCGCGGGCACCCCGGAAGAAGTCGCCCGCTCCCGCCGCTCCCACACCGGCCATGTCCTCCGCCCGCTGCTCAACGGTCGAATCGCACGCAACGGCAACGGCAATCATCATCGTTAGCGAACAAAGACGCCGACAGACACGTGCTATAATTTCAGCGAATGGAAAAACGGATTCAGGTTTTTAAGTCTTTCGCGGAGGCAGAAGAGGCTGATAAGAAATTTTATCAATCGCTTACTCCGGCCCAGAGAATTGAGATACTGTTAACCCTCAGAAGCCTATATCAACCCAAGGATGAATCTCGAGAAAGACTTAAGAGAGTTTATCGAATTACTAAACGCTCTTGACGTACGTTATATGGTAGTCGGAGCGTTTGCGGTTGCCTACCATGGTCATCCGCGTTACACGGGCGATATAGATCTCTTCATTGACCGTACCGCCGAGAATGTTGACAGACTCATGCAAGTGATTCAGAAATTCGGCTTCGGCGATCTTGATCTTTCAGTAGCTGACTTTCTACAGGAAGATCAAGTCATGCAACTGGGCATTTCGCCAAATCGAATTGATCTTCTGACTTTTCTTTCCGGGATAAGCTTTCAGGAGGCATGGGCCACACGCGAGTACGGGGAAATCGATGGCTTGAACGTTCCATTCATATCGAAAGAAATGCTCAAACGAAACAAGGCGGCCACCGGTCGTACAAGAGATTTGGCAGATCTGGAACAACTTTAAGCGGGAGAGCGATTTTGCCATCTATTTACGACGACGATCTCAAACCGCTCGAACTCGACGGAGTCAAAACCTATCCGCTTGCCTCACGCAGCAGCAAAGTTTCGTTAAATGATTTTGCGAAGCCGGTGAAGGCAGATGCGTCTTTGGATGCCTTCCTCGCAAGCTTGCCGAACCTGCTGGCGGTGCAGTCGCTGCGCGAGCTTGCCAATCGGATTCAAGGTGCTCGCGAGTTGAAGAAACCGATCATCTGGGGAATCGGCGGGCACGTGATCAAGACTGGTCTGGCGCCGCTCATCATCGATCTGATGAAGCACGGGTTTGTTTCGGCAATCGCGGCGAACGGATCGGTGCTGGTCCATGACGCCGAGATCGCAATGGTTGGTTCAACTTCTGAGGACGTCGATGCAACACTTTCCGAAGGCGTCTTTGGCGGAGCTGAAGAGACGGGGCAACTTCTCAACGGCGCCGCGCGCGACGGCGCGCGCGATCAAATCGGATTGGGCGAAGCAGTAGGTCGTGCCCTGCTAGCACGCGATCCGAAGCATCGCGACTACTCTCTTCTTTGCGCCGCGTACGAAGCTAAGATTCCCTTCACCGCACACATCACCATCGGCGGCGACATCGCACACTTCCATCC
>DATENQ010000271.1:0-10091 GCA_035275005.1 Pyrinomonadaceae bacterium
TTTCTAACCCAAGGTTGATTGTTAGCAATGGCGAGTCTCGCAGGGGCCGCAAGAACTCTTGGAGTGATTATGAACGTCTGGTATTCAGCTAGTCAAGAAATCGTTTTTCGCGAATCGGCCCAGTCTGGTAAATTAGGGGGCTGCCCTGCATCTTTTTGCTTCTTTGCGCCAATCAAGCATGCGACCCACGATACTAATTGCGGAGGATTACGACGACAATCGCGAGTTGCTGCGATTGCTGCTGGCTAGCGCGAATTATGACGTTCGTGAGGCCAGAAACGGGCAGGAGTGCCTGGATTTGGCGTGCGAAAACCCTCCGGATCTGATTATGGTCGACCTTTCCATGCCGGAATTGGACGGCTGGGAGGTGTTCAAGGCACTGAAAGCTAACTCACTCACGGCTCATATTCCGTGCGTCGCGGTCACGGCGCACACCGACCGCGACCGCGCCCGAGCGCTGCAATCAGGGTTCAGCGATTTTGTCGGGAAGCCGTTTAAAACCGAGGAATTGTTGTTGACGGTGAGGCGGCTGGTAGCGAAATAAGATGCCGGCCGCAGATTTCCGCTAATAATCGCAGATCTGATCGGCGTTTATCTGCATGAATCCGCGGCTAAAACTCGCGATAAACCGCGCCGCCCTTCATCACGAACCTGACCTTTCGCAGCGCGCCCACGTCCCTCGTCGGATCGCCTTCGACCGCGATCAGGTCCGCCAGCAAACCAACCTTAATCGCGCCAATCTTGTCAGACATGTGCAACACACGCGCATTCACCGACGTCGCGGATCTCAGCGCATCGATCAGCGGCATGCCAAACTTCACCATCGCCTCCAGCTCACGCGCGTTGTCGCCATGAGCAAATACCCCGACGTCGCTGCCGCTCGCAATCGTTACGCCCGCGTCCAGTGCCGCCCGGAATGCTGCGCGTTTGCGCTCGATATTGGCGCCGCTGGCAATCGCCAGTGTCGGACAAAGTGCAACGCCACGTTCCTTCATCAAGCGAAACACTTCCGGCGTACCGCCATCGCCGTGCTCGATCGTTTCAACGCCCGCGAGCGCCGCGCGTCGCATACCCTCAGTGGTAGTGGCGTGCGCGGCCACAGGAACATTGGCGCTCTTCGCCGTCTCGACAACGAGCTTGAGCTCGTCGAGCGAGAACGTCGGGGCCGCGCCTGATCTTCCCCAGCGGTAGTCGGCGTAAATCTTGACCCAGTCAGCGCCGTGTCCGATCTGGTCGCGCACGACGCGCGTCAAACTGTCGATCCCGTCAGCTTCTTCCGCACCCTGTGGCACAGTCCACTCTGAAGCATAACCCTTTGGACCATAACTGCCGCTCGCTACGATCGCTCTAGTGACGACGATCATCCGTGGCCCAGGAATGATGCCCTGTTCGACCGCTTGCTTCAGACCAACGTCTGCGTAACCGGCTCCCTCTGTTCCGAGATCGCGAACGGTAGTGAAACCAGCTTGCAGCGTGTTTCGCAGGTGATTTGTAGCTCGCGCGACACGGAGGCTCAACGACTCGCGCGCCACCTGATCGTTCCAACTCGTTTCCGAGTAAGGATGAAGCAACACATGTGAATGCGCTTCGATCAAACCCGGCATCAACGTGGAGCCAGGCAGATCGATCACCTTCGCGCCAGCCGGCGCACTCACGCTGCTCGCTGGTCCAACAGCTTCGATCTTCTCGCCGCGAACCAGCACCACCCAGTCGTTTTGCACCTGCGCCGACTCACCGTCGAAGACGTGAGCCGGCTTTAGCAGGTAAACAGTTTCAGCGGGCTTGGTCTGTTGCGCCTGAGGAAACATCATCGCAAGACATACCAGTAATAAAAGGAAGCGCATCATTTTTCCGAAATCACGACTTGCTGGAACGTCGGCGGTAGCGCATGAATCGTACTGCGTGAGAATCCGGCATTCGCAAACATTCGCTCCAGCTCAGCAAACGTATACGCATCACCCGACGGCGTGCCGACCAGCATTACCATGCTGAACCCGGCAACTTCCGGCGGCGTCACGCGATCGTCATTTGGAACAAACTCCAACGTCACTGCGCGTCCACCATCGGCAAGCGCCGCCCGCACTTTCCGCAAGAGCGTTTCATTCGTCGAGTGATCGAAGTGATGCAGGAAGTTCGTCAACAAAACGAGATCGTAGCCGCTGCCGAATTCGACGTCGAAAGCGCTGCCTTCAATTGTCCTGTAGCGGTCAGCAACACCCGCCTTTTCCGCATTCTCCTTCGCCACTTCCAGCACGGGCTTCCAATCAAGCGCAGTGACTTCAGCCTGTTTATTTTGGGAAGCAAAGGCGATCCCGAATAATCCGTGACCGGCGGCGATATCGAGAATCTTCAACTTTTGATCGGCGTTCGGGTCGACGAGTTTTGCCATCAACTGTGCCGGCATCGACATCATCCCCGCCATGCCGCGCGCAAACTTCACCCAGATGGGATTCTCAGGACCGGTCGTGCCTTCTTCACCCACGACAGTGCCGCCTTTGCGCACGGCATCGGTCATGTGGTTGAACCCTTCCAGAAGCATCGGAGAGCAAAGAAACTCAACAGCACCGCCGAGATAACCAGGCGAGCGCTTGTCGAGAAACACGGAAGAATCGAGCGTCAGCGCATAGCGATCGCCCTGTTTAGTGAGCATTTCCATGGTGGTCAGATAGTCGCAGAGAACACGCATTCCTTTTTCCGACGTCTGACAACGCTTCGCGATCTCGGCGACGGTCGTATTCCCTTCGCCGATCGCAGTGAACACTTCGAGCTCGATGGCGGCTTTCAAAGCCTCGGTGCGCTGGTGCGCGTTTATCGTTTGGAAAAATAGCTGGGGAGATGGTTGCTGGGCTGCGGAAGTAGACATGAATTTCCTTTCTTTTTTGATCTGTATGAATCCGGGTTTATTTATCCGTAAAATCTGTGGACCATCCTACCGAATCGGCTCGCGCAAAACCATCTCAGCCACGACTGCGGCCATGTTTGCCGCCGCGGGATGACTACGGCGCAAGCCCGCGATCTGCAACAACGCTTCGCCCGTTCGTGAAAACATCCGAAACAGATCACCTTCTTCAGCACGAGTTTCGCTAACTACTTGTGACCACTCAGTGCCACCGGCCCAACGAACTGCGGCGCCCGCCGCGGAGAAGTTCAACTCCGGCGCTGGTTCGAGCCCGTGTTTCCATTCTTCGGCGGAAACTTTGAAGCCGATGTCTTCGAAACGCGCGAGTGAAGTCGCGATGTCGTCGTCCAACTCAAGCTCGCCGTAGTCGCGATCTGCATCGGCGGTCAATGCCGCCATGATGCCCGCAAGTTCTTTGGGTGCAAGTGAATTGAATAGATTATTCTCGAGCGCTTCGCCGACGAGCAGAGGTCGATCGATATGTAGATCGGCGAGCCAACGCCCGCGCCCCGTCACCTTCTGCGACTCGTAATCAAGATAACCAAACACAGCGAGAACTTTGGCGCGTTGCTCGAAAGGCGTCCAGACTTCTTCGCGCAGTGCTTCGATCCGTCGCGAGGCGCGTTCGAAATCTTCGGCGGTGGTGTGTAGCTGCCAGATCACTTCCGTGCAGCGCGTTTTGTTTGTGTTGGGAGGCAGCAGGTTATCGATCGAATCGTCAATGATCTTTAGCGCGTCAGTTTCTTCGGCGTCGGCGTCGCGCAATCTTGGTTCGGTTAGCGTGAGCTCTTTGCCACGTTCGCGAATCTCTTCGAATCCGCGTTCGATATCCTCTTCGCGCAGCCGGTACACGGGCGAGTAGACACGCCCGATCCGTTCCTGCGGAAAACTCGCGGTGCTGCCGTCTTCGCGCAAACCGCGCACATTGCCGTCGCGCTTTTCAGTCACCATCACCAGCCGGCGTCCGGAACGACCGACACCTACTATGCGGCCGGGTTTTACAACTTCGTTCACCCAACGATGAAAAACTTCAGCACGCGTCTGCGGTTTCGCTTCCTGCAAACGCGCGCGAATCCCGACCAGTCGTTCCAAACCGAGCACAACCGAGATCGGCAGATCGCAACCGGTTTCATGCAGCGCGCTTCGTATCTTTTGCTCGCTGTCGTCACGGCTTCGCTCGAGTTGCGTGATCTGCCAGGCGAAATCGCGATAGGCAAAACTGCGCTGGGCAATCTCGCGCACCGACGCAAAGCTTCCGTAGGCGTCGAGCAGATTTAGCAACGTCGTGTAGGTCGCGCGAAATTGACTGACTAAAGCATCCGGCGGCGCTTTCAAAAGCTGTGCGATGCGTTCCGGATCCTGGTGCAGTCCGGGAGCAGCGACGACAAAGCCGACGTTATCTTTTCCGCGACGGCCTGCACGCCCGGTCATCTGCTGAAGCTGGGAAGCAGACAGCGTACGCCAACCACTCGCGGTGCGCGCATCAGCGCCCGTTAGCACAACGCTGCGAGCGGGGAAGTCGACACCCGCAGCGACAGTGGCCGTGGCAAAGATCGCATCGAGCAGTCCCGCGCTCATCAGTTTTTCGATCACGAGTTTCCACGCTGGGATGTGGCCGGCGTGATGCGACGCCACGCCGCCGCGAATGATCGTGTCCCAGTGACGGTGACCACGAACTTCCGCGTGTTCTTCGACGAAGGCGCGCATGAAGTCACGGCGCGCTTCGCGACGACTATCGTCCGGATCGCGTCGCGTTAGTGCGGCTTCCGACGCGGCTTGATCGCAACGACGTCGGGTTGGCAGGAAAACGATGGCCGGAAGCAGGTTGTAACCGTCGAGCGCCGCGAGCAGTGTGGCCGGCGGCATCTCGGGCATGCGCAGTTTCATCTCGATCTGTATTCTCCGCGTTGTCTGCGACGCTCTTCTTGTTCGCGCTCGATCATCTGCGCAATCTCGGGATTGAGTTTTCCGTCATCTCTCAGCAGCGGCAGCAAACGCTTATCAGGCAGCAACACCGCCGAGCGCAACGGCACCGGACGCTTGCCTGGTCCAGTAATCACCCCGCAACGCACGCCACGGATTTCCTCAAGCCACAGCGCAAATTCGTGTGCGTTGCCGATTGTCGCCGACAACAGCAGCAGCCGGATTCGCGGTGGCGTCAGGATGATCGCTTCTTCCCAAACGTGCCCGCGGTCTTCGTCCGCGAGATAGTGCGCTTCGTCGAGTACGACGAGGTCGGCGCTGACTTCATTGCCACCGCGCAGGGAATCGAAAAGTTGGTTGCGATAGATCTCGGTGGTGCCGACGATCAGCGGGGCGTCTGAGTTCTCTTTTCTGTCGCCCGTTAGTATTCCGACTTTGTCGGCGCCAAATTCGTCGCTGAACTCCTGGTATTTCGAGTTCGTGAGGGCTTTCAAAGGCGACGTGTACCAGGCGCGACGCCCGCTCTCCAGCAACCGGCGAATCTCTTCGCGCGCGATCCACGTCTTGCCGCTGCCGGTGGGCGCCGTGACCAGCACGTCTTCGTATTCCAGGAGCGCCAGGGCTTCAAGTTGAAAATCATCAGGTTTGAAAGGGGTGGCACGCGGGGTGCCGATGCCTTCGAGCAGCCGTTTGACTTCCCGCGACTGCGGCGGAACAACGCGCGTCGATCGTTCGTTTGCGACCTCGTGGCTGGTTTTGCGGGCAGGTTTTTCGCGGCCACGGCGTTCATGTGGTCGGCGTTTCCCCCAGTTTTTGCGACTATTTCGTGCCACGAATGCATTCTAACTTTGTGAACCTTGAGAGTTACAATGGCGTCTAAGCCTGGTACCCGGAAATACAGGATTAAGAATGGCGGAACTGTTCGAAAAATTTGAGGTAAATCGCGACCCGAGATGGAAGGTGCTGACGCGTCTTCTCTTCGGTTCGGTAGTCGTGCATCTGGTGCTTTTATGGATGGCTGTTTACGTTCCGAGCGTGCGCGACACCTTGAACATCGCGGCCCTGGTTGCGAGTACCAAATTTGTAGATAAACCCTACGAGGCGACGCAGATCGCGAACGAAGTGCAGGTGGTGCAGTTGTTTCGATATCCCGTTGGCTATTTCACTCCTGACGGTCAGGTTGCCGCTGAGCAGCCTCCGGTAATCAAGGGAGTGGATCCGTTTGCGCCAAAGATAATCTCGCAGGCGAGCTCGTCGCCGAATGTCGAGCCGTCACCGTCGCCGAGTCCGGTAGCGAGTGTTTCTCCAGAAGCAAGTCCGAGTCCGAGTGCGGTTGCGGCAGCGAGTCCTTCAGCGTCGCCGTCGCCTGTCGCGCAGGCGTCACCACTGACGCCTGAAGAAGCACAGAAAGAGCTCGAGAAGACCGCCGCGCAAAACAGTATGACGCTGCCGGAAGAGAGTGAGATCAACAAGCAGCCGCTGAAAGACTTTGCCACCTACGCGAACGATCTGAAGAAGCAGGGCAAGCTCGATTTGAACAAACCCTTTGAGATCGTGATCGAAGCGGAGTTGGATGAAAAAGGAAGACTGAAGAACCCTCGATTCACTAAAACCGAAGGCGACGAGAATCTGAGAGACCTCTTTGGCAGACTCGTTGCGGCCCTGAACGATAGCGGGTTTCTGACGTACCTCCAGCCAATCAGCAAAGACAATCCGAATGCGACGGTGAAGATCACGATCAAGCAGGGCGAGCAGGAAGTGCTGGCGTCGGTTGCGTCGGAAGCTTCGTCGCCGGAACGCGCGGAGTCGCTCGCCAAGGCGTTGAATAATCTTCTCTACTTTGGAGCGGGCGCACGCGCTGGAAAAGATGAAGAAGTGATAATGAAGAATACCAATGCGTCGCCCGACGGGAAGCGAGTCGTGGTTAACTTCTCAATGCCACGACAGAGCGTTGTTGACATGATTAAGAAGCAACTGGAGCCCGGAGTTTAAGAATATTTCTCACGCAAAGACGCAAAGATGCTAAGAAAACATCTTTGCGTCTTCTTTCGCGGCTTTGCGCCTTTGCGTGAAACTTTGTTTAATTAGCTAGCTATTACGGAGTATCTTATTTGATATGAGTTTCGATAAATTCCTAACTAAAGTATTCGGCAGCAGCAATCAGCGGTTTTTAAAATCGATCATGCCGCTGGTCGAGAAGATCAATTCCCTCGAACCCTCAGTGAAGGCGCTTTCGGACGACGAATTGCGCGCGCGCACCGCGACTTTCAAAGAGCGCGTGCAGCAGGCGGTCGGCGACACCAAAGACAAAGACGAACGCAAGCGTCGCGAACGCGATATCCTCGATGAGATTTTGCCTGAGGCCTTCGCCGTCGTAAGAGAAGCCAGCGTTCGCACGACCGGCATGCGCCACTTCGACGTGCAGATGATCGGCGGCATCGTGCTGCACCAGGGCAAGATCGCTGAGATGCGCACGGGCGAGGGCAAAACACTCGTCGCCACCTTGCCTGCTTACCTGAATGCACTCACCGGTCGTGGCGGCGTTCACGTGATTACCGTAAACGACTACCTCGCTTCGCGCGACGCCGAGTGGATGGGCCAGATTCATCGCTTTCTCGGTCTCGAAGTCGGTTGTATCCAGAATGACATGGACGACTTTGAGCGCCAGGCTGCGTACGCTGCCGATATCACTTACGGCACCAACAACGAATTTGGCTTCGACTACCTGCGCGACAATATGAAGTTTGACCTGACCACGTGCGTGCAGCGTGGTCACTACTTCGCGATCGTCGACGAGGTTGACTCGATCCTGATCGACGAAGCGCGCACACCGTTGATCATCTCCGGTCCATCAGATGAGGCGACAGACAAATACAAGAACGCCGACGCAATCATTCCTCACCTGAAAAAAGGCGAGGACATTGACGGCAAGAAGACCGGCGATTACGTCGTCGACGAAAAAGCACACACAGCAGTGCTCACTGAAGAAGGTGTTGATAAATCAGAACGCCTGCTCGGTGTCGGCAATCTTTACGATCCGTCGAACATGGAGCTGCTCCACTGCGTCGAGCAGGCTTTGAAAGCGCATACGCTTTACAAGTTGGACCACCAGTACGTGGTCCAGGATGGCGAGGTGATCATCGTCGACGACTTCACCGGTCGTTTGATGAAAGGTCGTCGCTGGTCAGACGGTCTTCACCAGGCAGTCGAAGCTAAAGAGGGCGTCGAGATCGAGAAGGAGAACCAAACGCTCGCGACGATCACGCTTCAGAACTACTTCCGTCTCTACGAAAAACTGTCAGGCATGACCGGTACCGCTGAAACCGAAGCAGCGGAGTTTGCCTCGACTTACAAGCTCGACGTCATCGTGATCCCGACGCACATGCCGATGGTTCGTACCGATTTTTCCGACGTGATCTATCGCACGTTGCCTGAGAAGTGGGACGCGGTGATCGAAGAGATCAAGGAGTGTTACGAGAAGGGTCAGCCCGCTCTGGTCGGTACGGTTTCAGTCGAAAACTCGGAACTGATTTCGCGTCGCTTGTTGAAGGAAAAAGTCCCGCACAACGTGCTGAACGCGAAGTACCACGAACGCGAGGCGGAGATCGTTGCGCAGGCTGGACGAAAGGGCTCAGTGACTATCGCGACCAACATGGCCGGCCGCGGTACAGACATTCTGCTCGGTGGCAATCCTGATTTCATGGCGCGCGAGTTTCTGAAGAAGGACGAGGTCGATCCTGACGAGGCGACGGAAGAGCAATGGCGAGTTGCTTATGAGCAGGCGAAGCGGATTGTAGAAGAAGAGCACAAGGAAGTTGTTGAGCTTGGCGGCTTGCACATCCTCGGCACCGAACGTCACGAATCACGCCGCATCGATAACCAGCTTCGCGGACGCGCCGGCCGCCAGGGCGACCCAGGATCGTCGCGATTCTTCCTGTCGCTAGAAGATGATCTGATGCGCATCTTCGCCGGTGACAAGGTCAAAGCGCTGATGCAGCGTCTCGGCATGGAGAAGGGCGTAGCGATCGAGTCGAAGATGGTTTCGAAGCGCATCGCGGCAGCGCAGAAGTCAGTCGAAGGTAGAAACTTCGAAGCTCGCAAACACCTGCTTGAGTATGATGACGTCATGAACAAGCAGCGCGAGACGATTTACGGTCTGCGTCGTCAATTGATGGAGGAGCCGGATCAGCGCGAGTACCTTATGGGTGATCCGCCGTCATCAGGCGTTGCTTACGATCTTCTGTCTGACATCACGCGGCAGTATCTCAATCCCGATGTGTCGCCTGACGATTGGGACGTAGAGAACTACAAAATCCAGGTCAAGACCATCTACGATTTTGACGCTGATAAAGAACACGTCGACATTCCCAACATGACTTCGCCGGAAGTCGTCGACGCGATCTGGGAACGCCTGAAGATTAACTATCAGCACAAGGAAGAGCAGATCGGGCCGGAAGCGATGCGTACGTACGAGCGCATCATCATGCTCAACATCATCGACGCGCAGTGGAAAGACCACCTGCTCTCGCTCGATCACCTGAAACAGGGCATCGGCCTGGTGGGTTATGGTCAGAAGGATCCGCTGGTCGAATACAAGAAGCAGAGTTTCGATCTGTTTCAGGAGATGCTCGATCGTATCGATACCACAACGATTCGATCGCTGTTCAACTTGCAAGTAGTGTCAGAGCAGGCTCCCGAGAGCTTGCAGCAGAGACGCGCCGCGCGCCGGCCCGCCTCATTGAAATTCACCGGACCGAACCAGGGCGCAGCGCCTGCCGGTGAAGAAGACGGTAAAGTAAAGACAGTCGTACGAGACCAGCCGAAAGTCGGGCGCAACGAACCCTGCCCATGCGGATCGGGGAAGAAGTACAAGAAGTGCCACGGCATTAATGCCTAACAAAAAATAGGTCCTATAGGTCCTTTGGGACCTATAGGCTTTCTTGTCTTGACCGCCGAGATCACATCTACAAATCCAGTCGTCCAGGCCATTATTAGCGGCAAAGCTCCGCAACCTGCGCGTCTCGCCGCAGCGCGCGGAATGTTGCCGTTGCCGCAGAACGATTTGTTGGAGGTGCTCGTTGCGCTAACGACCAGCGACGATACGCAAATCGCTTCAGCAGCAACCGAGACGCTGAAGGCTGAGAATGCCGAAGATCTTATGGTTGCTGCCACCGGGCAGGACACGGCGCCGAATGTTCTAGCGTATCTCGCCACGCAAGCTGACGGCACACAGGAAATCTACGAAGCGACAATCCTCAACACGCACACT
>DATENQ010000272.1:0-8933 GCA_035275005.1 Pyrinomonadaceae bacterium
TTGCCCCCGCTCATTGAAATGCGAAGCAGCGGGGGCAAGCCCCTCTTCCTGACTTGTTCTGTTTTTCGTTTCGTGACTTATCGACAAAAGATGTGCCTCA
The DNA here is from genome assembly GCA_035275005.1 of Pyrinomonadaceae bacterium. GTDB lineage: Bacteria > Acidobacteriota > Blastocatellia > Pyrinomonadales > Pyrinomonadaceae > PSRF01. Next base: position 101 of record DATENQ010000272.1, read on the forward strand.
GTGTTTGAAATGTCGCACGCCCGTAAAGACCATCGCGAGGCCGTGTTCGTTTGCGGCGGCGATCACTTCCTCGTCGCGGACGGAACCTCCGGGCTGTATTACGGCCGTGATTCCATGCTTTGCCGCCTCATCAATCCCGTCGCGAAACGGAAAGAATGCATCAGACGCAAGCACGGAACCTGCCATCGGCAACTGCGCCCGCATCGCGCCAATCTTCACTGAATCGATGCGCGACATCTGTCCGGCGCCGACACCCACCGTCTGCCCGTCCCTTGCATAGACGATCGCGTTCGACTTCGTGTGCTTGCAAACAACCCAAGCGAACAGCAGCGCCCGAATCTCGTCCTCGCTCGGCTGGCGTGTAGTGACGATCTTCAGTCCGCCCGCGTCGAGTTTGTGATCGTCTGCAGTCTGGACCAGCATGGCGCCTCGTATGTGCCTGAACTCGAGTCTCTTCGCCACTGGCTCCTGCTTCAGGCGCAGAATCCGCAGGTTTTTCTTTGTTTGTAGTATCTCGAGTGCCGCGGCGTCGTAATCAGGCGCGATCAGGACTTCCGTAAACACCTTGGTAACTTCCTGTGCAGCTTCCGCATCCACCGTGCGATTAAAAGCGACGATACCGCCGAAAGCCGACACCGGATCAGTCGCGAGCGCCTTCTTGTAAGCCTCTGCCGTCGTCGCTCCCAGTCCAACACCAGCAGGGTTGGTGTGCTTGATGATCGCGCAAGCAGTCTGATCGAAATCGTTCACGAGGGCCAAGGCTGCGTCTGCATCCACGTAGTTGTTGAACGACATCTCCTTGCCGGAGAGTACCTCGGTATTCGCCAGTCCGCCCTTCACCGCCATTTGATAGAGAGCGGCGACCTGGTGTGGGTTCTCGCCGTACCTGAGGTCAGCAATCTTGCCGATGGTCCACGATGCTTGGCCCGGCAATTGGCCTTTGAAACGTTCGACTGAAAAGTCTTCCACGTCGCGTGCGGGACCGGCAGAGCCGGCAACGATGCTGATGCCGCCAGTTCCCGCCGCCGCACTGGCCTGTTGTTGTTCTTTCGCGGCAAAGTAAGAACTGATCATCAGGTCATAAAGTGCCGTCTGTTGAAACGCTTCCTGGGCCAGGCGCTGTCTTGTCTCGAGCGACAAGGCGCCATCGCGATTTCTCATCTCGTTGAGAATGCTTTCATAACGTGCAGCCAGTACTACGACCGCGACGTCACGCGCGTTCTTCGCCGCCGAACGAATCATCGATGGGCCACCAATGTCGATCTGTTCGACCGCTTCTGCGCGTGTCACGCCTGCACGTTTGATCGTTTCGGCAAACGGGTAAAGATTCACGACCACGAGATCGATCGGCTCGATGCCATGCTCCTGCATGGCAGCGACGTGCTCGGGATTGTCGCGAATCGCCAGCAGTCCGCCGTGAATGCGCGGATGAAGCGTTTTCACGCGACCGTCCATCATTTCCGGGAAACCTGTGACTTCGGAGATGTCGCGCACGCTGATGCCCGCGTCGCGCAACGTTTTCGCGGTTCCACCAGTGCTGATGATCTCAACGCCAAACCGCGTGAGCTCGCGGGCGAAGTCTACGATGCCGGTTTTGTCGGAGACACTAATTAAAGCGCGCCGGATGCGGCGGAGTTGAAGGTTGTTTGTTTCAGTCATCGTTTGGGTGCCGAATTAACAAAGAATTTTTGCGTGCGCGAGTAGCCGAAGCGTCCTACAGAATATTCGACACCTTCACGTTTCATAGTGACTGAGAAAACGTGTCTGCGATTGTCGCGCGACGATTCGGCTATATAGAAACCCAAAAGGTACTGGCTTTTCAAATCCTCTTCGATTGCCTGGAAGATTGGTGTCAGATCGTTCTGTGTCGGCGTGAGCGCTGATTTGGCGTCGCCGACGAGGAAATACTTGCCTCCGGTCTTCTCAGCCAATTCACGAAAACCTTTACTCGGACGCCGCACCGCAAGGTGGCCGTCGATTGGTTCAAACAGCGGCAAATGGATCACGTAGAACGAAACGTGCTTTTCGAGAGCGGCGTCGATGACGCTGTCTGCCTTCGTCCTGCTGATAGTGTCCAACCCATCGCTGATGAGGATAACGATGCGACGTTCGGAGCGAACGCGAGGCAGATCGGCAAACGCTGCGACTGCTTTTGCGGCCGCGTCGAAGATGGCAGTCTGTTGGTTCGGTGCTGCTACAAACCTAAACGCCGCGCGCGCGGTATCGAGATCTTTTGTGAATGGAGCTACGAGAGAAGCTGTCTCCGAGAAACGAAGAATAGCGACGCTGGACCGTTCACCGAATTTAGAGAAGAGCGCCAACGCGGCTTCCCGCTGTTGCGAAATGATCTGGCGCAGGCTTCCGGACTGATCCAACGCAAACATCAGCGCGACACGATCCGCGCCCGGAGTGAAGTACAGTCCGGTGGTCACCTGATCCTGATCTTTTAACAGCAGATCCTGCTCGGTCAGGCCCGGGACCGCCTGTCCTTTTTTGTCCCGGACGCGCACGGGGAAAAGCAGCAGGTCGGTGTTAACACGGACCACGTCGTCTTCATCGACGGTTTGTTGGGCTAAAACGGTTGAATGGAGACAGACGAGTAGGGAAATAAGAGCAAGAAAACGCAGCAGCCGCAGTCCGGCTATACGAAAAAACGGCCGAAAAGCAGGATACTGAGGATCACGATTATGGTAATGACGATGATCTTGACCAGGCTCACGGCTAAATCCTCTCGCGTGGGATACGTCTGTGTCAACCTTCCGGTTCAAAAGATTTTCGGCCGCAGATTTACGCAAATCAACGCGGATAAAGCATTTTCTGCTTACCTGCGGTAATACGCGTAAATCTGCGGCAAAAATCATCAGAGGAACCGTAGCGTGTACGTGACCCGAAATCCCCGCCCCATTTCTGGCGCAAACTCCTTGATAAACGAGAGATGGTTGCGGTACAGCGTGTCGCCCATGTTGAAAAAGTTAAACGAGATGATATGCGCTGCATGCTTTTGCGCAAACAGGTAAGAACCTGAGAGATTGAAGACCGCATAACCCGCTGTCGGCGTCTCGGTCGGGAAGATGCGGTCCTGGTGATCCGCCATCACGACCTCGGGATTCAGCAGCAGTCCCTTATATCTCAGCTCCAGTCCGACGCGCCCGCGCAACGGCGGAATCCGTGGCAAGGGAGTGTTGTCGGAGGTGATCTCAGCATTCACGTAATCGAGCCCGAGGTTGAGCCAGACTGCCGGATGCAACGCCGTATCAAATCGTGCTTCCGTGCCGGCATAGCGCGTCGTGCCCTGATCGTACTCGGCAATAGTCAGCCCGTCTTCCACGCCTCCCGCCGGCGCGAGGAAAATGAAATCCTGGATTCGGTAATAGAAGCCATTCGCTTCAAAGCGTACGCGCTTGGAGCTGTGCCTGATTCCAAAATCGACGCCGTTGCCGAGCTCGCGTTCGAGATTCGGGTTGCCGATCTCGAACGCGAGGTTACCGCGGTGTGGTCCAAGGTTGTACAACTCTTCCAGCGCGGGCGCGCGATACGAATGCGAGTAGTTCGCCACGAACGAACCGCCATTCCACGTTGCGACACGGATCCCCGCGGCGCCTGAGAAACCCGTGAAGCTCCTATCCGGAAGAACACCGCGAGTTGGTGACGGTTCGGGGTTATACCGGTTGTTCTCGAGCCGCCCGCCTAGCTGTAACGACACACGTTCGAGGTCGAAAGTTTCGAGCCCAAACAGCGCGAAAGAGTTCTGCTTCGTCGGTGGCGCCAAAGCTTCTTCACCCGATGCTGAGAAGTCGCGGTTCAGACCCCAGAAGCCGAAGCGTCCTGAGAGCCGTCCGGTCTTTCGTTGATCGAATAAGCCCTGGTAAAGAAATGTGTTGTTTCGGAAACTGGTTCCAACCTCGCCGGTGATGGAATTGATTTCAGCGTGGCGGTAATTGTTGTACTGAACTGAAAAGGTTCCAGCGTCGATGAATGTTCCGTTCTCGCGGAAGCCGCCGCGCAACTCGATGCTGTGGCGCCGTGGATTCAACTCAACGATTTCCGGATCGGCTTCGTTGGGATCGACCGGGATGCCGTATCGACGTTTGTTGAAGTTGTAGTTGAAACTGAAGAAGCCCTTCTTCGGATAGAAACCAAATCCCGTTGCCGAGCTGACTTCACGTGAAAAGGAATTCTCGACACGGCCGATTGGCGTGTTGTAATCGCCACTTCTTTGACCGCCAAGATTCGCCCACGTCAGCCAGCGAGCCGTGCCGTACTCGATCCCGCCGCTGCCACCGCCCTGATTGCTATTCGTGCTGCCCAGGCCGGTCAGATAACCGTTCAGTCCTTTGTGCGGAGAGTCGTGTCCGGAAACGGTGTTGACGACGCCTCCGATGGCGTTGCTGCCGTAGAGGAGAGTTGCCGGACCTTTAACGACTTCGACTCGTTCTGCCGTCAATACGTCGACCGGTTCCGCATGATCACCGGATTCAAAACCGAGACCGCCCACACGATTGCCGTCCTGGAGCACGAGTACGCGATCACCGTCAAAACCGCGAATGACGGGACGCGCGGTGCCCGGTCCAAAACTGCGTTTCGCGATACCGAGCTCGCCGTCGAGAGCTTCGCCGAGTGACACCGGACTCTTCTTCGCGAGCTCGATTGAGCCGAGGACGTCGACCGATTGGATCGAGCTGCTCAAAGCCTGCTCCGTGCCGGTCGCGGTTACCGTGACCTCCTCTCGCACGCCTGTTAGTTCGAATTTGAAATCCACCGTCACTTCACCACTTGCGAGATCGACTCTGCGAACGATATCCGGAACGCGATCGAGATGCGCCACCACGTCGTACTTGCCCGGAGGCAGGTTTGTAAATTCGTAGCTGCCGTTTTCGTCGGTATCAACGCTACGCTTCAACTGAAGAATCGTGATGATTGCGTTGTGGATGGGCTTGTCGCTATCTCCGAGTGTTACTGTGCCGCGCAGCGTGCCGGTGCCGGTCTCGGGTGCCTGCCCGAAGGCGGCGAAGCTGATCAAGCTGATGAATATGAATGAAATCGGTATTTTTTGAAGCCAATTCATTAGTGCCAATCTCCTGAAATGCAGATCGTGGTCCATTCGCACCTGGCTGAATGGACGCTGTGCGCAGACGCTCGTCGACAGCATCTGTGAGTGGGCGACTTATTTAGGAGATGGCAGGAGGTGCTCGTCCCGACGTCGGTCCTGTGATTTGTGAAAGGACGTCGAGCAGAAGTACGGTCGTTACGTTGATCCGGACCTGTTGGGGCGGGTCAGCAACGCGAAAAGCGATAACAGAGGTGTTGAAGTTCTGGTGTAACTGGCAGATGAGACAGTCGCTGCACCTCGTCTTAGTCGCGAGCGGCGTCGAATGCTGCTCGAAGTCGGTCAGTGCGGTTGCGCTTCCTGGAGCAGGGAGTATGCGACCATGACGGTGCGCTGCTTCGACGGTTGTGCCGCAAAAAATGAAGACGACCAGCAACAGACCGAGCCCACGTTTAAGAGGGGCGCAGTGGTTTTGGAAAGCGCTGATCAACATGCCGGTCACTGTCAGTTGTGTTAGAGTCTGGGGTTCCGCGGATTGTACTGTCAACTTGTGAAAAAGTCTCGCGCAAAGCCGCAAAGGCGCACAGAAACCCGCAAAGAAAAGCAAAAGTCTTTGCGTCTTCCTTTGCGCCTTTGCGGCTTTGCGCGAAACTACTTTCTTACGATTTGCGCTCTCCTCATTCTTTACTCGTTACCCGCACACGCCAACACCAAAGTCAACATCTCAATGCCAACACCCGCTGAGATCCGTGTTGAAGCGGAGTTGTCGTCGCCATCACGTTCCTGGTCTTTTCGAAACTCATATGCGGGCGTATTGGGCATGGCAGAGCGCGTCGGAGATTTTCGCGCCACAGGCGCTGCCGGTCAGGACGCGCAGGCGAAAAAGAGCGCTGCCGGCGAGTTTCGATCCGAACTCGACGCAATTAAGATCACCTACACCGTCAAGCTTTCAGAACCTCGCGCCACCGACGTCCCCTACGTGAGCTGGCTCACCGAGGATAGCGGTTTACTCATGTTCGCCGACCTGATACCGCAAGATATCGAAACCCTCTCCGCCGAGTTCAAACTGTCAACAGGATGGACAATCGAATCGTCGCTCGTTGCTGATGCAACGGGTCGCTACGCGGTCTCCGAACCTCAGAAAGCCGTGTTTTTCGCCGGTCGCGCACTTCGTAAAGCCTCAAACACGATCGACGGCGTGGCCCTCGATGTCGTGCTTACCGGATCGTGGCCGTTTAAAGAAGCGGAGACTTTGGATGTCGCCAACACCGTCTTTCGAAAGTACCTCGATCTGACGAGATTCAAACTTCCGGACAAAGCCACAGTCATAGTTGCGCCATTCCCGATGGACGCCGGCACGTCGGAATGGAAAGCCGAAACGCGAGGCTCCAGCGTCATCCTGCTCGGCAATCCAAAGAAATTCGATTTTTGGCGCAACCGGCTGAGGATCATCTTCTCGCATGAATTGCTCCACCTCTGGGTGCCCAACGCGCTAAAGCTCGAAGGCGATTACGACTGGTTTTTCGAAGGTTTCACGCTGTACACAGCCGTGCGCACCACACAGGAACTCGGCGGCATCGATTTCAAGGAGATGCTCAATACGCTCGGCCGTGTTTACGATGTCTACCTTTCTCATCCCGACGAGGAGTCGTTGATTGAAGCTTCCGAGAGGCGGTGGACCAACCCTCTCGGTCAGGTTTTCGTAAAGGGAATGCTCGTTGCGTTTTTGTATGACTTGAAAATCAGAAAAGAATCCGGTGGGAAATTGACGCTTGACGATCGCTATCGAGAGCTCTTCAGCCGCCGCGTCGCTGCCAACGCGAACGGAAATGAAGTTATAATCGCTGTGCTGGATTCAGCTCCAGCGATGAGCGGTTTCGTGAAGCCATACGCGGAAAGCAACACAAAACTCGAACTCGAGCAGTTGTTGCCGGCGTATGGGTTCACATTGGATTCGTCGGGAAAGAAGTCTCAACTACGTGTTAGCCGAGACCTGAACGCTGAACAGCAGCAGTTGCTGCGCTCGCTTGGTTATCGCAATTGACGGCTTCGAGGAACAGGAATGAGATTTAGCAAGACCCTACTTATTTTCGCCCTCCTTTTAATATCGGTTGGTTGCCAAACGCTCGCAAAGAGAAACAACACTGGTGTAATAGTGGCGCGCCGCGCTCAGATTCGGAGCTCGACCGCGGTTGTTGCCGCCGATCTATTGCAGGTTAATCGCGGCGACGTTGTAGAGATACTCGATTCAACTGATGTCACGGATCCGAGTGATAACACGCGAAAAGAACGTTGGCTGCGCGTGAAGGCCCGCGACACCGATTTAACTGAAGGATGGATCGAGGCGCGCAACGTCATGCCTGAGGACGTCCTCGAGGATTCGAAGAAGCTGGAGGCGGAAGATAAGGACGTTCCGGCTCAGGCTACCGGTCAACTTCGCGCGAGCTCCAATTTGCGACTGAGTCCGGATCGCAGTGGCAACGAAAACATCATGATGCGGCTCGATAGCGGATCCAGTTTCGACATCATTGGTTGGAAGCGTGTACCGAAGCCGAAATCGTCTGAGGCGATTGAGAGCGACGTCGCTCCGAAGGCGGGTAGCGCGCAGCAAGGCAGCGCAAGGTCTGGTCAGCAGGGAGATGAATCGAAGGAGCCGGAAGAAACGAACGAGCTCTGGTACAAAGTTAGACTAACGGGTGAGACATCGCCGGCGCCTGCTGGATGGATTTACGGCAAACAGGTTGAGCTCGCGGTACCCGCCGACATCATTTTTTATCGCACTGGACGTGAGTTCGTGGCCTGGCAGCGACTCGACGGTGAGAGCAAGGCAGCGACTGACAAGGATGCGGGTCGAGAGGCGAAACCCGGAAGTTGGTTGATATTAGAGAAGAGTAGTTCGAATCAACCGCACGGGCTTGATGAGCCGGACTTCGATCGCATTTACGTGTTGGGTTATGACAAGCGTAATCAGGAGCATTACACTGCGTACCGCAGTCCGAATGTGAGAGGTTACTTGCCGGCCAAGGTTGAAGGAGAGAGAGAGAGCAAGAGCTTCACGGTGCGTATTCAGGAAGAAGAGGGTGGAGAGGTGAAGGAGGTTCGTTACAACCTCTACAAGGACGCGCGCGGTGTCTTGAAAGTCAACGCGCCTAACGTCACCACGAAGGAGAGACGGCGCAAGTAGCCACGGGTTTACACGGATCACGAACGGATAGTTATGTTGTACAAGCGAGTTGTAATTGGTGTTGGTGGCTTCACTTCAGAAGTCGGAAAAACGACGCTGATATGTGAGTTGCTCAAAATGTTCCCTGGCTGGGAAGCAATCAAGACAACTCGGGGTCACTATCGCTCGTGTGGTAAGGATCCGCATGCGTGTTGTGTCAGTGGTCTTTTGAGTGACGAACCTTTGGTGCGTTCGGGTCGGGAAGAGACGTACGAACCCGGTAAGGACACCGGACGCTACTGGGACGCAGGCGCAGCCAACGTTCACTGGCTGATCGCGACTGACGACCAGGTCGAGAAGGGGATCAAGCAGGCGCTCGCGAGAGTGAAGGCGCCGGGTGTATTTGTTGAGGGCAACAGCTTCTCTCAATTTGTTGACACCGATCATTTTGTAATGGTGCGGCAAGCGGGTAACGACAAGATCAAGAGCTCCGCACGTCGCTCACTGAATAATGCAACAGCAATCTATGTTTCTGATGCGACGCGTGACAGCTCTGACATAGCGGCGCTGTCAATCAAGTCGATACCGATCTTTACAAGTTCAGATCTGTTTTCATTGATTGG
>DATENQ010000273.1:0-8122 GCA_035275005.1 Pyrinomonadaceae bacterium
TTCCAGGTTGCGAAAGCAAACATCGGCGACGCCGTGTTTGTGAAGACGGCAAACGGTGTAGAGCAACCACTGGTGATCAGCGGCAGTGTGCATGACGTGGGCCAGGCGCAGGCGCGCATGGAAAACATCGTCTACGGTTACATCAATCTCGACACCCTCGTCCAACTCGGCGAAGAACCGCGGCTCGACCAGTTGAACATCCTGGTAGCGCAAAACAGGTTTGACGAAGACCACATAAGGCGCGTCGTGGCGGACGTGGAGACGTTGATCAAGAGCCGCGGTCATCAAGTGCGCCGCGTCGACGTGCCGCGTCCCGGCAAACACCCGCATTCAGATTTGACCGGCATTTTGCTCCTCGCAATGTCGAGCTTCGGGCTGTTTGTCCTCGTGCTGAGCGGGATTCTGGTTATCAATCTGCTCACGGCGATGATGGCGTCACAGGTGCGACACATCGGAGTGATGAAAGCGATTGGCGGAACGCGACGACAAATAGCGCAAATCTATTTCGGCCAGGCGTTGTTTCTGGGGCTAGCGGCGGTGATCATCTCGGTGCCGCTGGGAATAGTCGGAAGCCGCGCGTTGTGTCGTTACATGGCGATGTTTCTAAATTTCGACATCAACAGCTTCGCGGTGCCGTGGTGGGTTTACCTGCTCGTCGCGGTAATCGGCATTGCCGCGCCGCTCGTTGCTGCAGCGCTTCCGGTTTTGCGTGGGACGGCGGTGCCGGTCAGAGTCGCGCTGTCGGATTTCGGACTATCGCAAACGTCGTTTGGCGCGAGTGCTTTCGATCGTGCGCTGACGCGAATCGGTGGCACGTTCAGTTTGATCGTGCTGGCAATCCGCAATAGCTTTCGCCGTCGCGTGCGATTGGTGTTGACGCTTTTGACGTTGACTGCCGGAGGTCTGTTTTTTCTGTCGGCACTGAATGTGCGCGCTTCGCTAATCAATACGTTGGATCACATGTTTGCGGCGGGAAAATTTGACCTGTCGATCTTTTTTGCGGACCCATACGAATTCGAGAAGATTCAAAGAGCGATTAGGAACACGCCGGGTATCACTCGTGCGGAAGGGTGGTTTGTGACTGAGGCCTCGCTCGTGAGTCCTTTCACTGTCGTAGCACTGCCGGCGGAAACGAAACTGCTGGATCTGGAAATTATCGAAGGCAGAAATCTCGCGCCCGAAGATACGGACGCGATCGTCGTCAACAATGTGCTGGCAGGGCGAGAGGCAAAGATGCGCGTTGGTGAGACGGTTACATTGCGCATGGCGGGCGCCGAGTCAACGTGGCGCGTGGTCGGAGTGGCAAGAGAGGCATTTTCGCCGGCCCTCGCTTACATTCCGCTAAGTTCCATTCAACATCCCGAGATGGTCAACAGCTTGCGAATCGCGTTGGAGAACACCGATCCGGATGCGATTAGTTTGGTGAAAAGCGATCTGGATCGAAACCTGGAGCGGGAAGGTGTGCGAGCACGTGGCAGCTCGATCAAGGCGGAGAGACGATTCGGTTTCGATCAGCACATGTTGATGATTTATGTGTTTCTGATCGTGATGTCGGGGATCATTGGTGGTGTTGGTGGATTGGGTTTGATGACGACGATGAGTCTTAACGTATTCGAGCGGCGCCGCGAGATGGGCGTGATGCGAGCGCTCGGCGCGACGCCTGCGATTGTTTGGTTGATGATCGTGGCGGAAGGCGTGGTGATTGGATTGTTGAGCTGGGCCATCGCGGCACTGTTGGCATGGCCCATAAGCAAAGCGATCGGCAATCTGTTGGTGAGGGTGCTATTACATGGTGGATTGGATTTTACGTTTGAACCGCTGGGATTGGTTATATGGATGATCGTTTCGATCGGTTTGAGCGCCCTGGCAAGTTTTCTACCGGCGTGGAAAGCTTCGCGTGTGACGGTCCGTGAGGCGCTCGCTTACGAATAAGATTTTAGCCGCAGATGAACGCTGATAAAACGCAGATCGGCGTTTATTTGCGTTCATCTGCGGCTCAACCTGTCCGATGAAGGATGAAGTCGGCGATGTGGCGCAGGGCTTCGGTGGGGCGATCGATTTGGTCCAGGGCTTCGCACGCGTCGCGGTGGGCTGTGATGGCTGCCGCTCGTGTGTCTTCCATGCCGTGAAGGGCGGGGTAGGTTGCCTTGTTTGAACGAGCGTCTTTGCCTGGTGTTTTGCCGAGGTCTTCGGCGGTCGCTGTTACGTCGAGAAAGTCGTCGGTAATTTGGAATAACAAGCCGAGATAGGAACCGTAACTTGTTATGGCCGCGAGCTCAGCTTCACTCGCGCCTCCGATAATCGCTCCGCAGCGCGCCGCGGCGACGATCAGCGCCCCGGTTTTCAGACGATGAATTTCCTCCAGCTGCACGCCATTCACCTGGCGTGTTTCCGCTTCCATGTCGAGCGCCTGACCTGCGACCATGCCTTCCGGCGTGCCAGCCGCCCACGACAGCTCGGAGATGAGCTCGATACGTATTTCAGCACTCAGCCCCACGTCTTCGGCGATAGTTCGAAAGGCGAGTGTTTGCAGCGCATCGCCGGCCAGAATTGCGGTGGCTTCGTCGAAGCGGACGTGACACGTTGGTCGACCACGCCGTAGATCGTCGTCATCCATCGCCGGAAGATCGTCGTGAATGAGCGAGTACGTATGGACCATCTCAAAGGCGCACGCCGTTCTGATCAAGACTTTGTTGTCAGCGCCGAACGCGTGACCGGTAGCAAGCAGCAACGCCGGCCGAAAACGTTTGCCACCGGCAAAAACACTCCAGCGAATCGCGTGGTGAATCTTTTCCGGCGCGGTGGCAGTCGACGGCAGCAGGCTATTGAGCTCGACCTCGATCAGCGCGCGACTCTCCGCCAGCAGACGATCGAGATTTTCATTCTTCGTTGGCACTATTGTTTGGGTCACTCGGCGGTTCTTTGAATGCGGTCGTAACCGCACGGCCCTGATTGTCGCGCAAGAGGATCTCGATGCGTCGTTCGGCCTGGCTCAGTCGCTCCTGGCACTCACGCGAAAGTCGAATTCCTTGCTCAAACAACTCGAGACTTTTTTCGAGCGGCAAGTCGCCGTCTTCCAACTGCCGGACGATTTGTTCGAGTGCTTCCAGCGAAGCTTCAAACGTCCGCGCTTGTTCCTGACCATTACTCATCTATTCTTCCTCGATCGTTTGCCCCGCTCTTTCTTGAACAACGGACTATCCGATTCGATGCTTCCGATCGCCGGCAACTCCCTCATCACATTATCGACCACACGCTGCACGACCGCATCGTCTTTGAACTCCGTTACCTTCCAGAGCTCGGCATCACGTTGCATCGTGAGCTCGATCGTGCGGTCGCCCAACGGCGCCTTGACGTTCGCAGTGTTGCCCTCGGTTGTCACCGTAATCAACCTCGGAACGGCAACGACCAGCAAGGGGAACGGCTTCGGCTCTGATTTTGAAGCAAACTCTTTTATCTGTTTCACCACTTCGTCGTGAATCGTTTGCTTCAATCGCGGCAACACAGACGGCACGAGGTTGTCGATCTTTTGCTGAACCGAACTATTGAACGCGAGACCATAGCGCGCGGCTGCTTTCTGGCTTACGCTCGCGACCATGTTTTTCGCGATCTCGTCGTCGTTGATGCGCTTTTGAAACTCGGCCGGATCGTTTCGCTGTGCGGCATCGATGAGCAACGTCAACGCATAAGTCGGTGTCGATTGATAATTTCGCCACCATAGAAACCCACCGGCGACAGCAACAGCAACCACAACCAAAACGAACACGGCGAGAATCGCCAAAACGCGTACCCAGCGACGGCCTTTCCGAGGTGCCCGCACACGCTTCGTTGCTTCATCAGGCGGCCCATCGACATTGATTACTATCCGCTGGCGCATCCGTGTTAATCCGTGGCTTCTTTACTCTCAACCCGCGCGTTCAACTTTCCCTTCGCCAGTCGCACGCTCACCGCATCGCCTTCGGCCACTGTTGCCGCATCACGCAACAGTCGTCCCGAAGCATCCTGCGCTATCGCATAACCTCGTTGCAAGACGCCAAGTGGCGAAAGCGCGTCAAGCGAAGCTGCCGCAAGCGCAAGACGTTCGCGTCCCTGCTGAAGCTTGAATTCCATCGCTGCGTCACACGACGATGACGCCGCATCAAAACGCGCCCGCGCGTTATTCAATTGCGACTTCACTTCATTAAACGCCTGCGACAGCGCCTGCTCCTGAACTCGCGCGCGTAGATTAACTACCTGGAACTTCGTCAAACGCACGAGCTGTCGCCCGAGATGATCGAGCGCCGTACAGATCTGATCCTCACGCGCAGCAACGATCTCGGCCGCAGCTGACGGTGTTGCCGCACGGTGGTCTGCCGCGAAGTCCGCAATCGTGAAATCGGTTTCATGGCCCACCGCCGAGATCACCGGTATCACAGACTTGCGAATCGCGCGCGCCACTTCTTCCGTGTTGAAAGCCCACAAGTCTTCCGTCGAGCCACCGCCTCTTCCAACAATCAACACATCGACGGCGTCGGCCACGCGTCCCTCACGCAACGCATGTTCGTGATACTGATTGATAAAACCGATCGCGCGCGCGATGTCCGGACCAGCCAAATCGCCCTGCACGCGCGCCGGTGAAAACAGCACGTGGACCGTTCTCGTGCGTCGTGAAATCACGTTGAGAATGTCGCGGATCGCAGCCCCGGTGGGCGACGTCACGATGCCGACGCGGCGCGGAAAAACCGGCAGCGGCCGTTTCAATTCTTTCGCAAACAATCCCTCAGCTTGCAGGCGATCGCGAAGTTGTTCAAACGCGATCCGCAACGCTCCGGCGCCGACCGGATCGAGTGCGTCGACGACGAGTTCATACTCACCGCGGGGCGCGTAGACCGAGAGTTTTCCGCGCGCGCGAACCTTCAAACCGTTCGCAGGTCGAAAACGAATGCGAATATTTGTAGACCGAAAGCACTTCGCGCGCAGTTGCGCGTGCTCGTCCTTGAGCGTGAAGTACCAGTGCCCCGATGAGTGATCCTTGAAGTTCGAAATCTCGCCCTCGACCCAAACGGAGGCGAAGCGCGATTCGAGCGCGATCCGGACCGAGTTGGTTAGCTGTGAGACAGTTAGCGGCTTTCGTTCGGTTTCGTCGAAGAGCGCGTTGAAAAGAGGTTGATTATTAACTGGCATCGGGACATTTCTTACGCAAAGGCGCAAAGGCGCAAAGGCGCAAAGGCGCAAAGGCGCAAAGGCGCAAAGGTGGTAAAGAACACTTTAGAAACGCGGCAGCGCTTTGCGCCTTTGCGTGAAAGATCTCTTCGCAATCAGGGAGTATTCAACTCCACCACCGGGCTCAATCGCACCGAGGCGCCGTCGCGATTTGTGCGCACCCGCACACGCGGCGACGACGACACCGAATTCGATGCGTAAGTGATCGTGTAAGCCGATCGCAACTGCGTCACGATGTCGTCATACGCTTTTTGCAGATCCTCGAGCCGGCGAATCGGATAGTAAACCCCGCCCGACGCGGTGGCGAGTTTGCGCCCTTCATCGTCAGCGCGCGTTGTCAGCGTGAGATAACGCGTACGCAAAGGATCGATCGTCACCTCGGGTTTCGGCACGCTCGACTCGGGTATCAGACCCGAAGGCACGTACAACGGGTAAACAAGCGCGCCCGACTCGAGCAGCGCTTCCAAAATCGCAGGAAACGGAAGAAACGATTTATTGTCGTCGCCGTCTGACATCACAACGATAGCAGTCCGCTCGCCGCGCAGCCGTTTGATCGGATCACTCAAAACGTATCCGAGCGCATCGTAAAGCGCAGTGCCGCCGCCGGCATCGATCTCATCGAGCTTGCGCGAGAGCATCGCGCGGTCGGTACTGAAATCGGAAATCACCTGAATGTCGTCGCGAAAACTGATGATCGAGATTCGATCCTGCGGGCTGGTCGTGCGCAAAAAGTCGCGCGCGGCTTTGCGAATAAAATCCATGCGCTCTTCAACGCTGCCCGAAACGTCCAGCAGCAACACCAGGTTGAACGGCTCATTCGCCGGAGCAACGTTGGTGACGCGCCGTTCGACGCCGTTTTCCCAAACGGTGAAATCCGATTCACGCATCCCGCCGATCGCGCGTCCATTGCGATCGGTCACGCTGGCGATGAATCGCATCAACTGCGGCGCCACTGAGCTCACGATTTGCCCCGGCGGCGCACGTCTCACCAGTGCTGGTTCTTTATCGGGCGGCGGCAGGGTCTTCGCGTAGTCACCAAACATCTTTGGCGAAACTTTGCGGATCGCTTCGACGAGCTGGCTATCACCACTGCGGACGATTGCGCGCGCGGCTTCGGTCAGAGGCCGTTCGCGCAGATCTGCCGGCGCGCGTTCCGGATCGATATTCAGAAGCACGACACCGCGTTGCGTGCGGAAATCGAGCGCGACGAGTAGGGCCTTATCGACGTCTTTTTCGCCGAGCCGGCCGGAGAGTTTAAAAGCGCCACCGGCTTTTTCCTTGATGGGCGGTAGCTCGACATCGCTCATGTAGCGCGGCTTGCTGGCTTCCCACGTAAAGTTAAACTTGACGGCTTCGAGCGGGACGTCGGCGTGGATGGTGCCCGTGTCGGTTCTTACTGATGCGGATTCGAAGCTGCCGATTACGTCAACCGAGCCCGCTTGCCCTTCGATTTCGACCTTCGAGCGCGTTGGGATCGTCACCAGAAGATCGATGCGATCCTTCTCGCCGCGCGGTCGCACATCGATGCGGATGTCGGCGCCCTTTGATTCAACCTTGACGTCTGCTGGATCGATAGCAAGCCCGGCGGATTTCGCCTCGACCGTTATCTTCTTTTGTTGCTCCTCGGAGGCAACGACACTGACGCGGCCATCGAGGTTTTTGACTGATAGCGACACCTTTTCAGGCGCTTCGAGCTCCTGCTTGTAGCCCTGGGCCATGGCTGCCGAGCACACGCCACCAATCAGTAGAATTACTGTTAAGAATCTATTACGCATTGCCGGGAGATCTTGCCACAGATTGACACGGATTTCACGTGAGCTATCATGTCCGGACCGTGTCAAAGACAGAACCCACCAGGGACTCACGTCTGTACATCCATAATCTGGTTAAGAGGGATCCGCTTGCAGGGCTGGCGGATGACGTGCGGAAGGGTCTGTCGGCGCAGCCGAAGCGGTTTTTGCCGAAGTATTTTTACGACGAGCTCGGCTCGCAGCTTTTCGAAGCGATCTGCCTGCTGCCCGAATATTACCTGACACGCGCCGAGAACGAGATTCTTCAGCGTTACTCCGACGAGATCGTGGCCGCCGTCGATGGCCAGAAGACGCTCGTCGAGATGGGCAGTGGCAGTGCGTCAAAGACCCGGCTCATTATCGAAGCGCTGTTGCGACTCCAGCCGGAGCTTCTGTTTATGCCGGTCGACATCTCCGCCACCGCGCTGGAGAGCAGTTCACGTATTCTGCTCCAGTCGTACCCGCGACTCATGATCGAAGCCTACGCGGCTGACTACTTCGCGGGCCTCGCAGAGCTCGGCAAGAAACCGCGCGCGCGGACCCTCGCGCTCTTCCTCGGCTCAAACATCAGCAACTTCGATCTGGAGGAGGCGTTGCGATTCCTGCGCGCGATGCGCAGCGTCCTCCAAAAAGGCGACGCCCTGCTGCTAGGCGCCGATTTGAAGAAAGACCCCGCCGTTCTCGAAGCTGCTTACAACGATGCACTCGGCGTGACGTCGGCTTTCAATCTCAACGTGCTGGCGCGGATTAATCGCGAGTTAGGCGGCACGTTCAATCTGCGCGCCTTCAGGCACAACGCTTTTTACAATGAGACAATCGGTAGAATCGAGATCTACATCGAGAGTCTCGCAAACCAGCAGGTACGCATCGAGAAGCTGGATCTCACTGTTGACTTTACGGAAGGTGAGTTGATTCATACGGAGAACTCTTACAAGTACGACCGCGCCGGTATCGAAAAACTCGCCGCCTCTACCGGCTTCACACTCTCGCGCACGTGGCTCGACTCGCAGGAACGTTTCAGCAGTAATCTGTTGCTCGCCAACTGATGTCGCTGGTCCAATTTCACAATGTCAGCTTCTCAATACCTTCGGACGTAACTGTAGGGGCGGCACTCCGTGGCCGCCCGTGTG